>NZ_LIYL01000061.1:0-61757 GCF_001278875.1 Lysinibacillus sp. FJAT-14222
AAAAGAAATTTGATTAGCTCAAATTGTTTTGCTGGCATCATGTTTGATGTCCAAAATTTTGTTTCATTCACTAACTCAAGGTTAGCTACTAAAAACTTTATTGATTACGTTTTGCTTGTTCAGTTTTCAAGGTTCATTGTTCAGTCGTTTTTCAGCGACTTCTTTATAATAACATTCAACTCAATCCGTGTCAATAACTTTTTCAAAAAAGCTTTTTTCATTTCGTTGAGTTTTTTGTTATGTCTTAGCGACAATTAATATACTACAATATCAACATATTAATCGTCAATACTTTTTATAAAAAAATATCGAGGTATTTTTCGATACCTCGATTACTAGCATACTACAGTCCTTGCTCCATTTCTAGAGCTTCTTTATTTACCTTATAATGACGGTGGAATATCATTTCACTTTTCGCAACGATAGGTTCAATTTGAATATAGCCTTTGTCCACTAGATATTCTACGAACACCTCTAAATCTACTGAATAGTTCATGAGCTCATCATGATCGTGTAATTCCTGAATCGTCCAAGTCTCTTTTGTTTGCATTACTTCTAAAATATGTTGAGCACCGTCTCGAGTACGTGAGTGTATTAAAAACTCACTTGCTAAAAACAATAACTCTAACCGTTTTTCTATCGGTTCATTACTTGTAACGAGCTCCTCGTATAATTTATAAATCGCTGGTTCTATTTTTTTTACCTGTGCCCAAACAGTTACTTCTGGATAAAGCCCACTATCAATGATGGATAAACGGCCCAAATGATGTAACGAATCTACTACATGATTATAAGCATCCAGATAGCTACCCTTATCAAAGTATTCTTTTCCTTCTAAGTAACGTCGAATTAACTTTGAAAATTGAATGCCAGTTTTGATTTTACGACCACTAAACGGAAACTCCTGTAATTCAATTTTTAATTTATGAAGAAATTCATTACGATCAAATAATACCCTACCAAAGAAAATCCAATCGACCACTTTTTTATTTGAGCCAATTAGTAGCCATTTTCGTATTATTTTCTCAGTAACAGTATGTAAAGCTACTTTATTTCCTTCATATAAGTAATGTTTCGTAAAGACAGGCTTTTCTGCTTCCTTTACAATAATAAGCAAGACTGTATCAAATGTATCTGTAACATTACTTTTTTCCTCGCGTTTTCCCACTAAAATAACGCCTAATGTATTCGACTGACTTGCACGTTCCTGATATATTGGACGCAAAACTTGTTCCATGTTCAATCCCCCTCTATTTGCTTGTGACCTTTTTCTTCATTCAGTTGGTGTCACGGATTTTCACCGGACTCAATTACGCCAAGGCGAATTGATTTCGTTAAAATTTCGACATACTCTAAAAGTATTCCTTCTTTCCACGTTCTCAAAGCTAAAATACTTTGTTCTTATATGTTATAGTAGATTTTAGATTGGGAGGCAAGATGATAAATGAAACCTTACAAAAGTAAAATTAATAAAATTCGTTCATTCGCATTAGCACTTATTTTTATCGGCTTTGTAGTTATGTATGGGGGAATCTTCTTTAAAAACAATCCTATTCTAGTATTAATTTTCATGACACTTGGTGTACTTTGTATTATTGGTAGTACAGTCGTATATGCATGGATTGGGCTACTCTCAACAAAAGCTATTCAAGTGGAATGCCCTAATTGCCATAAGTACACAAAAGTATTAGGCCGTGTAGATATGTGTATGTACTGCAATGAACCATTAACGCTAGATCCAACTCTAGAAGGAAAAGAGTTCGACCAATCTTATAATAAGACAAAAAAATCCTAGCCCTCATAGAAGAGCTAGGATTTTTTATTGCACTTTTGCAGATGCATCTTTACACGATGGACAAGTGCCGTAAATCTCCAAACGATGCGAATGCACATCAAAGCCTGTTACTTGTGATGCAAATTGTTCAATTTCGTCGAGACCAGGATAATGGAAATCGACTATTTTCCCACAGCATTCACAAATCATATGATAATGATCATTAGTAATGAAATCGAAGCGACTTGAAGCATCACCAAAAGTTAGTTCTTTCACTAGACCAACTTCACGAAAAACGCGAAGGTTATTATAGACAGTGGCTACACTCATATTTGGGAATTTCCCTTCAAGTGCTTTATAAATTTCATCGGCCGTTGGATGTGCCATTGATTGAATTAAATATTCCAAAATAGCATGACGCTGAGGAGTAATACGTACACCAGTAGTTTTTAACGTGTCAAGTGCATCCTGTAAATGCGTTGCAGACATCGTCATGCACCTCTTCCATAAAGATTATTAATTTATAATAGTTATAATTAGTGTATCGAATTCAACTTACTTCTGTCAACAATCACACATGTTTCAGATTAATTAACTGCCCTCAACTTAATTTGCGAACAGCTAAATGATCATCTCTTCTTTTCTTTCTCAATAGCCTCTTGATAAATCCATGACATTTTCTAAATCTGTTTCACCACGTAACCACTTCTCTAAACTTGGCTTAAAAATCTCTAAGCTACGCTCAACATATCGAGATGAGTGACTTGATATATGCGGAGATACTATAACATTCGGTAAAGTCCAGAAAGGATGATCTGCAGCTACAGGCTCTTGTTCAAATACGTCTAGTACAGCATAACCAATTTCACCTGATTGAATGGCATGAATCAGAACACTTTCCTCTACTAAGTTTCCACGACCAAAATTCATGAAAATAGCATCATTTTTCATCGCTGTAAAATGTTCTTCTTTCAATAAATGTGTAGTCTCTTCTGTTTTAGGTAATACAGAAATGACAATATCAGCCTTAGGTAAAGCTTCGATTAATTGATCAAAGCTCACCATGTCATTCATGTTAGCCGCTTCATTCCCCGAACGATTACAGCCAATTGTCACAACACCAAAAGCTTGCAATAAGCGGCCTACTTCCGAGCCAATAGCTCCCGGTCCTAAAATAAGTGCTGTACTATCACGCAACTCGGTTTGCTTCGCTTTTTTCGACCATTCACTTTTCTTCTGCTGATCATACACCCAAGGCAGTGCGCGCTTAATCGCTAAAATATGGGCAAGCATTGATTCTGCCATTGGTGTTTTATGAATGCCACGTACATTTGAAACTAAAAACCCTCGTTCAATAATGGCTTGAGCTGGCATTTTCTCTATCCCTGCTGAAGCTACAAAAATCCACTTAAGCTTTTTCGCAAACTGAATATTTTCATCAGTTAAATCTTCACCATATGTTACAAGCACATCTGCTTTTTGTAGTTCATCATTTGATAAGCCATTTTCAAAAATAAAATCTACTTGTGGAAATTCTTTTACAAGTGGCTCACGTAAATTTGGTCTTGGTTCAAACGTAAAATAAATCCTCATTGCGTCGCCTCCCTTTCTGCTAAATATGTATATACTTCTTCAATATGATTTTTCACACGTACTTTACGCCAAGACTTTATCAAATTTCCTTCTGTATCAATTAAAAACGTCGAACGTTCTATCCCCATATATTCACGCCCATACATTTTCTTCAGCACCCATACTCCATACGTCTCTGCTACGGCATGATCCTCATCTACTAATAATGAGAATGGTAATCCATGCTTATCTATAAATTTGGTATGTTTTTTTGCATCGTCAGGGCTAATACCGAGGACAACTGCATTTAATTTACTAAAATCCTCATGCTTATCACGGAAGTCACAAGCCTCCGTAGTACAGCCTGGCGTCATATCTTTAGGATAAAAATATAAAATAACATTTTGTCCTTTGAAATCCGCTAACTTTACTATTTCTCCTTCTTCATTCATAAGGGAAAAATCTGGTGCTTTTTTTCCTTCTATTAAAGTCATATGAATCTCCCCCTCTGTATGCTCTATTTTACTCTAAGTGATAAAACAAGTCATATCTCTTAATTTCTTTGGATTTCTTGCACTGATAGGTCTACAATAGATGGAGTATAAAGATTTAGGAGGCAATATATATGAATCACACAAAATCTGAAGCAGTACACGCAGAAGCGCTACAGCATATCGTTGGTGGTGTAAATAGCCCTTCTCGTTCTTATAAAGCAGTTGGCGGAGGCTCACCTGTTGCAATGGCTCGTGGGAAAGGTGCATATTTTTGGGATGTTGATGGCAACCGTTATATCGACTATCTAGCAGCTTACGGTCCAATCGTTACTGGTCACGGTCACTCGCATATCGCAAAGGCTATTACACACGCAGCTGAAAATGGCACTTTGTTTGGTACTCCAACTGAATACGAGGTTACTTTTGCTAAAATGCTAAAAGAAGCAATCCCTTCTATGGATAAAGTACGCTTTAATAACTCTGGTACAGAAGCTGTCATGACAACGATTCGTGTTGCACGTGCTTATACAGGCCGTACAAAAGTTATGAAATTCGCTGGCTGCTACCATGGTCACTTTGACTTAGTATTAGTAGCTGCTGGTTCTGGTCCCGCAACATTAGGTACACCAGACTCAGCAGGTGTGACAACTTCAACTGCCGAGGAAGTAATTACTATACCATTTAACAACCCTGAAGCATTTACAGAGGCTATGGATAAATGGGGCGATCAAATCGCTGCTATTTTAATAGAGCCTATTGTTGGAAACTTCGGTATTGTAGAGCCTAACCATGGCTTCCTAGAATTAGTTCATGCCATTGCAAAGGAAAAAGGAGCATTAACTATTTACGATGAAGTTATTACTGCATTCCGCTTCCACTATGGTGGCGCTCAAAACTTATTAGGTTTAACGCCTGACCTAACTGCTCTCGGTAAAGTAATCGGTGGTGGTTTACCAATCGGTGCATATGGTGGCCGCAAAGAGATTATGGATACAGTTGCTCCACTTGGCCCTGCCTATCAAGCAGGCACAATGGCAGGAAACCCTGCATCTATGCAAGCTGGTATTGCCTGCCTAGAAGTATTACAAACTCCGGGTATTTATGATGAGATGGACCGTCTTGGAGGCATTTTAGAAGAAGGTATCTTGGCTGCCGCGAAAAAACATGATGTAACAATTACTGTTAATCGCCTTAAAGGGGCTCTTACAATTTACTTTACAGATGTGAAAGTAGAAAACTATGAGCAGGCTGAAAACTCAGACGGTGAAATCTTTGGCCGCTTCTTTAAATTAATGCTTGAACAAGGGATCAATTTAGCTCCATCTAAATATGAGGCATGGTTCTTAACAACAGAGCATACAGAAGCAGATATTCTTGAAACAATTAAAGCAGTAGATTACGCATTTTCACAATTGTAATTATGTGAATGCACAAAGGCACAAAATCGACAATTGCTTTCGAGCTAATGGGATTACTTTATCTGCTAAACACCTTGTGAGAAGAGCAATTTAGAACCGTGTCTTAAATTAACTATAACTATAAATTATAAGGCGGCTCCCTATGAGTCGTCTTTTTCATGTAAATGACATACAAATCTATGTATTTTATGAACACTTCCTTCTATAATGTAAAGAAGCTTAAAAATTTTAGACAGAAAGGACATCCATTTTCTATGAAATTAGGTGCCCGTGTATTTAAAACTGGTGTCGCCATCGTGTTTGCACTATTTATTGCTGAGTTGCTAGAGCTACCTTCACCTGTTTTTGCTGGGATTGCAGCAATTTTTGCGATTCAACCATCTATTTATCGCTCCTATCAAACGATAGTTGAGCAAGTACAGGCCAATATTATAGGAGCTACCATCGCGGTTATTTTTGGCTTACTTTTTGGTCACCATGTAGTAGCAATTGGCATTGCAGTCATTACTGCTATCGGTTTAATGTTGAAATTTAAACTTGAGAAATCGTTGTCCCTAGCACTCGTTACAGTCGTAGCTATTATGGAGTTTCAAGGAGATGACTTTCTTACATTTGGTCTTATTCGCTTTAGTACCATATTAGTTGGGGTGTTAGCAGCATTTGTTGTCAATCTGTTCTTCCTACCGCCAAAATATGAAGTAAAGCTATTCCGTAAGATTTACTTTTTACAAGATGATATTATTCGATGGACGCGACTTGCTGTTCGTCAGGCATCTGAGCATACATCTACAAAAGGAGCATTAAGCAAGTTTAAGAGTCGTATGCAACGAGTTGATACACTGTATGATTTTTATAAGGAAGAGCGTAATTACTTAAAAAATAAAAAGTATGTAAAAGCACGTAAATTAGTTGTTTATCGTCAAATGATCACAACGTCAAAGAAAAGTTTAGAGCTGCTTCATCGTCTTCATAATCATGAAAACGAATTAGCACAGCTACCGACACAATTTCATTTAATGATTCAAGAGCGACTTGATTTTCTGCTAACTTACCATGAGCAGCTACTGTTAAAATATACAGGAAAATTAAAGCCCGAACATTCTGCGTGGAATAAAAACATCGATTATGTTCAACGTAACGACTTAATGGAAATATTCATCAAACAGATAAGTTATGCTCACGATGAAGGCGATACTGAATTTTCGAGCTATCACTTGCTTTATATTTTATCTCGCATTTTAGATTACGAAGAAAACCTAGAGCATTTGGATACGCTCATTGTGTCGTATCAGACTCATCACGGTCATGAAATCAATGTGGAATTTGAAGAGGAAATTATTTAAAAACCCACACTTTGACAAAAATCTTTTAATTTTATATGGCTCCTTGTTCAACAACATGGAGTAAATGATTCGAAGCATTCGATGCGTTATAGCAACGAATGCTTTTTTCTTGATTCTTATTTTTGTTAGTTAACAAATGATTTCGACTCTCGTTGATATATATGACACAATCAATTAAAATAACATTGAGAAAAGTCTGAACAATAAATGGTGTTTTAACGTGAATTAATACGATTCAAATGTATGGCTATTAAAGAGAATAAACATTTCTCCATCTTTTATTATATTTGTACTCTGTTTCTTGCTGGAACAAGCTTTCTTGCCGCTCCGATATTCAAGGGGTATATTAATGGGGGATTAATGCTAGCCGTCGCTATAACATTACTCCCTTCTGTAGCTTTGAAATAAAGACCGCTCAAAAACACCATGCAAGCCCATATTTTACATTAAATTTATAGAACCCGTTTTGGCACCGTTAATGGTGTTTTGTTTTTAGTTTTGGAGATTTTGTTTTATTAGATTTTATCTAGTTATTTATCATGTTTTAAAGTTTATCTTAGCATCTTAGAAGGAGGTATAATTAGTGGTAAAGAAATTCTCCCTATTAATTGGAATTATAGTTTTGCTAGTTAGTTGTAATGAAGTAAAAGATCCTCTTATATATAATGGTAAAGAATTAACAGTTGGTGTCATTGGTTCATCACCAGAAATAAATGACGAAAAAATTAAATTCAAAGAAATAACTTTTAATAATTTAAAAAGTGACATAATTACTAAAAATTTAGATGGAATTATTATTATGAAAGAATATCTGAAGGAAGCTGATGACGATCAATATGTTGAAGATTATCGTGCATTATCTATTCCGATATTCTTTATGCAATCTACTAAGGCGCATATTCCATTTACAAATAAAGGAGTTACTTATGATAGTATTCCAGATGTGCAGGAGAGCTATGCAACAGGATATTTATGTACTAAAGAAGAAGGGCAGTTTAAGGAACAAACATGGAGATATCAACTGAAAGATAATAAAGAAAACAAAGATAATATTCAAGATATTTATACTCGAATTTTCAAAACCATTGAATTAGTTACTTATTAATTAAACAATTCTTAAATTACTTTATTGTTTTAAAGGGCGTATTCCGTTTTAAACTGTACCTATAAGATAGACACTTTGAAAAAAGTCTATCCTATAGGGTACTTTTGTTTATAATGAAAAAAAGATGTTGGAGTAGAGTGAAATGGCCGTAATTTTGTGCTTGCTCTTCTAGTTTTATTCTTGATGCAAAATCTATAATTTTTGTTGGTAGTTCAGCTACAATGGGTGTCTATCTTGATAGGCGATATTCTGTGTACTCAAAAGAGTATTGCTGTAGGGTTGGAATAAAGTTCAATCAAATACGGGCTGCAAACGCTGATTTTATAATAGAAGAAACCCACGCACTTTGAACAAAGTTTGATCAAAATGTGAAGGTTGAATTTTTTATGTATTTCTACTTTTATAAAAAAGATTAATTAAAACCTTGAACTAATCTTATTAGACTTGCTTAATTAGCTCTTCATTTTACATAATTCATTAATCATGAAGCTTGATAGTTATAACTTTACCCTTCTGATTTTCTTTCCACGATTTCCACCATTTAAGTTCATCATGTGAAAAATCCATTGGGACGCATAGTATCCAATTATCCATTTCATTATTTTCTACCGCTGTTTTAAAAGATTCTCTAATTTGATTTTTTCTACTATCATCTAAGCGATTCAAAAAAACTTACATTGTACAATTGTCGAATCTCCATTTTCCTCAATGATATCAATATTTACTCCGCCATCTCCTAGAACTACCTCAACTTGGTGAACATCTGCATTAGGAAATTCACTAGCATAAACATCATAACAAATGTCTTCAAATTTTTGACGAGCACCTTCTAAGGTTGGAACAGGATTAAGTTCTCAATTTTTATGCAATTTACTAAATATTTTTTTCCAATTATAATTTTGGCTTGTTTCTCTATGTTTTAGCTACGAAGTAATATAGATGGAGAGATAAATATGTTTTCCTTATATTACTTAGCTGTGTACTTAATTTTTATATGTACAATTTTTATTGTTACCAAAAAGCTTAAAAGTAAAATTTAAGCACATCAAAAGGGCGAAGAGTTAGCATTATATCCATCCCTTCGCCCTTTTTTATTAGCTTTTCATTTTCGGATCAAGTGCATCACGCAGACCGTCACCCATTAGATTAAAACCAAGAACCGTTAACATAATAGCTAAGCCTGGGAATATCATCGTCCACGGTGCCTTTAATAAAAATGTGCGGGCATCCGCTAGCATTTTCCCCCACTCGGGTGCTGGTGCTTGAGCGCCTAATCCAAGGAAGCCTAGTGCTGCCGCTTCAATAATCGCTGTCGCTATTGCTAGTGTCCCTTGTACGATGATTGGCGTCATTGAGTTTGGTAAAATATGCGAGAACAAAATTCTTGAATCACGCATTCCAATTGCCTTTGCTGCTACGATATATTCCTCTTCTTTAACACTCAATACTTTCGAACGAATTAAGCGCCCAAAGTTCGGTACGTTAATAATGGCAATAGCAATCAATGCATTTTGTAATGACGGCCCAAGCACTGCCACTACTGCAATAGCTAGTAAAATACTAGGGAACGCTAACATAATATCGAAAATACGCGAGATAATCGTATCAATCCATCTACCATAATAACCCGCAATAATGCCAAGTAAACTCCCTATAATAACGGACAGAATAACCGAAAAAAAGCCTACCCATAAGGAAATACGAGCTCCATGTATGACTCTTGAGAAAATATCCCGACCAAAGTCATCTGTTCCAAACCAATGCTCACTCGACGGTGCTAATAAACGCTTCGTTAAATTTTGTTCATTAATACCTTCAGGAGCAATCATCGGACCACATAAAGCAAGTATAATGAAAAATAGTACAATGCCTGCACCTACTAGGGAGATTTTGCTCTTTTTAAAGCTACGCCAGCCTTCTCTCCAAGGACCTGCCGCACGTTCACGACTTGGTGCTGCCTCTGTTTTTATATCTATCGCTCCAGTCATTATCGTATCTCCCCTCTACTTGTATTTAATCCGTGGATCAATCACTGTATACAATAAATCCACAATCAAGTTAATCATGATAAAAATAAAAGCAATTATTAAAATACCTGATTGAATAACAGGATAATCTCGGAAACCAATGGCATCATAAATATAACGACCAATTCCAGGCCAACTGAAAATTGTCTCTGTTAAAATGGCACCACCAAGCAGTAATCCTGTTTGCAAGCCGATTACTGTTAACACTGGAATAACTGCATTTTTCAATGCATGCTTATACACTACTATAAACATTTTTTGCCCCTTAGCTCGTGCAGTGCGTACATAGTCAGAGCGCATTACTTCAAGCATTGAGGACCTAGTTATCCTTGCGATAATCGCCATTGGAATTGTTGCAAGCGCCACGCCCGGCAATACTAATCGCTTTAATACCTCCGTAAATTGATCAAAGCGTCCTTGTATTAGCGTATCCAGTAAATAAAAATGAGTCATGGAGGTTATTGGATTTCGAACATCTTCTCGTCCAGACGTTGGGAACCAGCCAAGCTGATTACTAAATGCCCATTGCTCCATTAAACCAAGCCAGAAAACTGGTACAGACACTCCAACTAAGGCAACGACCATTGCCACATAATCAAACCATGAATTTTGGAACCATGCAGAAATAATTCCAGCATTTACTCCAACTACCACAGCGATAATCATTGCAAATAGTGCTAGCTCGGCCGTTGCCGCTAAATACGGGAATATTTCCTCTGATACAGGTAATCTAGTTCGTAATGATACCCCTAAATCTCCCTGAAAAATGCCACCTAAATAACTAAAGTATTGCGTATACCATGGCTTATTTAATCCTAAATTTGCGTTTAATGCTTCGACAGCCTCTTTCGTTGCTTGTTGTCCCAAGATTACTTGCGCTGGATTACCTGGGATTGCACGAATTAACATGAAGACGATAAAAGTCATTCCAAGCAAAACTGGGATTAATTGAAACAAACGTCTTCCCATATAGTGAAGCATCTTCTTCACCTCTCTGTTATTTTCATAATATACTTTTGCATGAAAAGCATTGAAGTTTTTACACATACTGTAGAAAGGGTCAGCTTTCACCAAACGGTTTTAACGTTTAGATGATTGGTCTTTCATACAGAAAAAATAACTTTAGCCTATCAGAAAAAGAGCATTTTTATATAATTCTTTTGTAAAAAGAACCTGCAAGATTTCTACGGCTTCCCCGCAGAAAAGCAAGCAGATTCTTCAAAACTCCCTTTTAAATTAATACTTGTTAGCTTTTATGCCTACTTCATATCCACTGCATCTAAACGGTCAGAACCTGTTGGATGCGCAACATAATTTGTAACTTTAGTGTTTGCAGCTAAAATTGGCGTAGAGTGAGCAAGTGGAACCCATGGAGCATCCTCCGAGATAATCTCTTGCGCTTGCTTGTAAAGTTCATTACGCTTGTCCTCATCAATTTCAGTTTGTGCAGCTACTAATAGTTTGTGTAACTCTTGATTATCATAGAATGTATAGTTGTTAGAATGGATGTTATCACCATCTAATAAAGTATAAAGGAAGTTATCCGCATCTCCATTATCACCTGTCCAACCAAGTAAGAATGCATCCGCCTCCCCATTTTCTGCCTTTTCTAAATACGTAGCCCATTCAAAAGATACAATTTTAGATTTAATACCAACATCCTCCAAGTTCTTTTGAATAGCTTCTGCTACTTTTTGTCCGTCTGGCATGTATGGACGTGGAACTGGCATTGCCCATAGCTCAATTTCTTTACCATCATAGCCAGCCTCAGCTAGTAATGATTTTGCTTTTTCTGGATCATATTCATAGCCTTTAACCTCATCGTTGTAACCTGAAATTACTGGAGGCATAGGATTTTTCGCTGGCTCTGCTAGCCCTTCATAAAACGCATCAACTAATGCTTGCTTGTCAATAGCATAGTTTACTGCCTGACGAACTTTTACATTATCAAATGGAGGTCGAGTGACTGTTAAACCTAGATAACCAACGTTCATAGATGGACGTTCAATTAACTGTAAATTGGCATCCCCTTCAATTGTCCCTTTATCAGATGGACTTAAGCCATCAGCCACATCAATATTACCTGCGATTAAATCAGTTAAACGTGCAGAATTTTCCGGAATGGAACGATAAATAACTTTATCTAATTTTGGATAGCCATCAATATAGTAATCTGGGTTTTTCTCGATTGTGATCGCATCATTACGTACCCAGCTCACAAACTTGAATGGACCTGTTCCTACAGGATTTGTTGATAAACCTTCTTCATCTGCCTCAAATGCTGTTGGAGAAGCTATCGCAAATGGAGACATTGCTAAATTTTTCAGGAAAGGTGCCTGTGGTTGGCTAAGCTTGAAGACAACAGTATTGTTACCTTCAGCAGTAACCGATTCTATAACTTGCGTGTCACCAACGACAAATTGAGAGCTAAAATATGGATGTTTATCAGTATTTGATTTCCAGCGCTCAAAATTTTTGACAACTGCCTCTGCATTGAAATCAGTACCATCATGGAATTTCACTCCTTCTTGTAGCTGGAATGTATAAGTCAGACCATCTTCTGACGGTTCCCATGATTTTGCTAAACCTGGCTGAATTGTTACATCTTTCTCACCGAAGTTTACTAGCGTTTCATAAATGTTAGCTGTAACTGTAAAGGATTCTCCGTCTGTAACAACAGCAGGATCTAATGCTACAGAATCTCCTCCACGACCATAGACTAATATTTTTGGTTCACCACTGCTAGCTGTATCGCCACCACTTGAAGTATCTTTACTACCCGTATCCTTAGTATCTGAGCCACCACAAGCAGCTAAGATTGTCGAGAGAACAAGGATAAGCATTACACCCAAAGTCCAAAACTTCTTTTTCTTCATTGAATTTCCCCCTAAGTTTTTTTATATCATTGAATGTTGGATTGCATCATAAAGATGGCAAGCAACATAATGACCCGGCTTTACTTCTTGCATTTTCGGAACTACTTGAGAACATTCTTCTTTTTTAAAAGGACATCTCGTATGGAAAGTGCACCCGCTTGGCGGATTTGAAGCACTTGGAATATCTCCAGAAATAATGAGCTGTTCACGTTCAAACGTAGGATCTGGAACAGGCACTGAGGATAGCAGCGCTTGTGTATATGGGTGAAGTGGCTCAGCATATAAATTTTCGCTTGCTGTCAGCTCCACTAATTTCCCTAAATACATAACACCTACACGATTACTAATATGGCGTACGACTCCTAAATCATGGGAGATAAAAATATAAGTTAGCTTTAATTCCTTTTGTAAGCTTTGCAATAAATTCAATACTTGGGCCTGTATTGATACATCGAGTGCAGAAACAGGCTCGTCCGCAATAAGCAAACGAGGGTTCGTCATAAGAGCACGAGCAATTCCGATACGCTGTCTTTGACCACCACTAAATTGATGTGGATACCGTTTCACATGATATTCATGTAACCCAACAATTTCGAGAAGCTCTACTACCTTCTGTTTCCGTTCCTTTGCATTGCCCATTCCATGAACAATAAGAGGTTCCTCCAATATTTTCCCAATATTATGTCTAGGATTAAGAGAGGCATAAGGATCTTGGAAAATCATTTGAATATCTCTACGGGCTTTGCGCATTTCATTGTTCGATAATTCTGAAATCATTTTACCTGCGAATTCAATTTTACCCTCTGTTGGCTCAAGCAATCGCATTAAAAGTCGACCAGTCGTTGATTTACCACAGCCAGACTCACCTACAATGCCTAATGTTTCTCCTTCAAACACTTCAAAGGAAACATCATCCACTGCCCTGACATCTCCAACCTGTGTATTAAAGACACCCTTCCGGATGGGGAAATATTTTTTCAAACCATCAACTTTCAATAAAACTTTCGACATGATGCTCCACCTCCGGCTTCTCTAGTAAAAAACATCTTGATTTATGCTGCTCTGCTGCATCATATAAAGGTGGTGTTTCTTGCACACAGCGATCCATCGCAAATTCGCAACGTGCTGCAAAACGACAGCCTACCTCAATACTTCCTGGCTTTGGTACACTGCCTGGTATAGAGTAAAGATTGTCCTTTTTAAAACGCATATCTGGTATCGATTTAATAAGTCCTTGTGTATATGGATGCTTCGGATTAGTGAAAATCTCCTGAATAAGCGCCTCCTCTACAATCTGACCTGCATACATTACAATAACCCGCTCACATGTCTCTGCTACAACACCTAAATCATGAGTAATTAATAAAACAGCTGTATTTAAACGTTTATTTAAATCTTTCATAAGCTGCAAGATTTGAGCTTGAATCGTAACATCTAGTGCAGTCGTCGGCTCATCAGCAATCAATACCTTCGGATCACAGACAAGCGCCATCGCAATCATGACCCGCTGTCGCATTCCTCCCGATAGTTGATGTGGATAATCTTTTAATAATTCCTCAGCACGCGGTAATCCTACAAGCTTCATAATTTCAATTGCCCTTGCAAAGGCTTCTTTTTTCGACCATTTTGGATTATGAATTAATATCGCTTCTTTTAGCTGATCCCCAATTGTAAATAAAGGATTTAAGGATGTCATAGGCTCTTGGAAAATCATCGCCACATCTTTCCCACGAATTTTCCGCATTTGTTTATCAGATAATGTTACGAGATTTTTGCCATCTAATAGTATTTCCCCATCCGTTATTTTTCCAGGTGGTGACGGTATTAATCCCATAATGGACAGTGATGTGACACTTTTTCCACTTCCCGATTCTCCTACAATGCCTAATATTTCTCCCTCATGAACAGAAAAATCGATATCATCTACGGCAGGAATTTGTCCATCATCTGTAAAAAAGGTTGTCTTTAAACCTTTTACTTCTAGCAGCTTTTTCCTCATGATCAATCGCTCCATCCTACCTATATTTTACTTAATTACATTAACTATCACTCAATTCCCTATTTTCAGATAATTCTAACCAAAAATCATTGCTCTTTCAATCATAATTATTCTGCAATAAACATAAATTTTCTACATCATTCGAGTTTCGTATTAATAATTTCTTATTAAATAATAATATTTTATATATATAACAAAAAAATAGCCTTCCATTTATGTTTAATGGAAGACTTTTTCTAAATTATTAGCTCATTACCAAAAGTTTTTGGATGACATTTGTTAAAACGTATGGGGATCAGCGTCACAAATGAGACCCTGGAGCGAGCCAGTAGAGGTACGAAGGCTAAAAGCACCACGTCCTGTGATAACGCCTTCGTGACCAACATCCTTTTGGCCCAAGCGGCTCATCGGACGCCCCCAGAAAGCTCTGCTCTGTGCGAAAGCGAAGCGACAGCAACAACAAAGCGCCCCGCCGGAACGGAAATCTCCCCCACGCTATGATGGTGAGTCAGATTTTTTCTATTTGGCGTGGTATATCAATCTAAATGTTGCACTTGGAATAAATTATAGTATGTTCCCTCGTTTTGCATTAATTGATTATGTGTACCACTTTCAATTAATTGTCCATGATCTATAACTAAAATTTTATCAGCATGTGTAATCGTAGAAAGTCGGTGAGCAATAATAATTGTTGTACGTTCATGCGCAAGCACATCTAATGATTCTTGAATAAGTGCCTCGCTTTCTAAATCCAATGCAGAAGTTGCTTCATCCAATATTAAGATAGGCGGATTTTTTAAAAATACACGAGCGATTGCTACTCGCTGCTTTTGACCACCTGATAACTTCACACCGCGCTCCCCGACCTTTGTGTCATAGCCATTTGGCAAGCCCATAATAAAATCATGCGCATTTGCCGCCTTGGCAGCAGCAATGACCTCTTCATCAGAAGCATCTGGCTTACCCATTAAGATATTTTCTTTTACTGAATCACTGAACAAAATATTATCCTGTAGAACGATTCCAATTTGTGAGCGTAAAGAATGTAATGTTACGTCACGAACATCATAACCATCAATACACACGGCTCCACTTGTTGTGTCATAAAAGCGAGGAATCAAACTAATAATGGTTGATTTTCCTCCACCACTCATTCCTACAAATGCAACTGTCTCTCCAGGATTAATAGTGAAATTGATATTGTTTAAAATTTGTGAGCCATCTGCTTCATATTGAAAGTTCACATTGTCAAAGCGGACCTCACCCTTTGCCCGAGGTAGCTCTAACGCATTAGCCTTGTTTTTTACTTCATAAGGCTCGTCTATTAATTCAAACATTCGATCCATTGAAGCAATTGACTGTGTTAACGTCGTTGATGAACTTACGAGACGACGAAGTGGACCATAAAGTCGTTCAATATAAGCAATAAAGGCAACCATCGTTCCGACTGAAAGCTGACCATTAATAACCTGATAACCTGCATAAGCAATTACTAAGAGAGGTGCTACATCCGTGATTGTATTCACCACTGCAAAGGATTTAGCATTCCACTTTGTCTGATCCAGTGCCTTCTCTAAAAATTCACCATTGGCTTCATCAAATAATTTTTGTTCATGCTTTTCTAGCGTGAAGCTTTTAATAATGCTCATTCCAGCTACACGTTCATGTAAATAACTTTGCACACCTGCAAGTGCTTGCGAACGTTTACGTGTTAAATCCCGAAGTTTACCAAAGAAGTACCTCACACTAAATGCATAGAACGGGAATGCAACTAATGCTACTAGCGTAAGCTTAACATCCATTGCGAGCATAATACCGACAGCAATAACAATTGTCGCAAGGTCGAGCCAAATATTCATCAAGCCTGTCATAACAAAAGTTTTTGTTTGTTCCACATCATTAATCACTCTTGAAATAACATCGCCAGCTCTTGTATTTGCATAGTATCTTAAACTTAGTCGCTGTAAATGCGCATATATTTGTTGTCGAATATCAAAAAGCACTTTGTTACTAACATGTTGAGCAAAATATTGACGGTAATACTCAATCGGTGGTCGAACGATAAAGAATACAATAATGGTACCACCTAACCAGTAAAACAGCTCTTTTGTTTTCTCTGCATCCGTTAAATTATCTGCAACGACAATATCATCTAACACAATTTTAATCAGTAATGGGATAAATAGCGGAATCGCAAATTTCACTATACCAATTAAAATCGTTAAAATAATTTCCCATGTATATGGTTTTACAAACCTCATATAACGCTTAATGCTACCCAATTTATATCACATCCTTATTAAAAAGCCTTATCCTTATGTAAATTAAGCAAATGAAAGGCACTTCATTTCGTCCAACATGGAACACCTCACATCACCTCGCACATAAAAAGAAACAGACATCCACAAACTGAATGCCCAAACGTATTATAGCAATATTTCTCCTGAAGTACAGTTAATACGGCTTTATCACTAACTATTTTGCGATCCAATTATTGAAGACATAAAAAAACACCCATTAGTAAAACTAATAGGTGCTACTAACAATCATCTGCTTGCATATCGAGCTGAAACTTATAACGATTTGTCCAGGCATCGATGAAATCAGGTGCAAAGGGTCCTCTTTTTTGTTGTATCCAGCTAATTAATTTATCGACATTGCGCTTTAAAATTTTATCTATGACATCTGGATAAGACATTTCCTTACTATGGAGCTCATATTCATCCTCATCCAAGAGTGAATAAGACATGTCAGGGAAAACTTTAATGTCTAAATCGTAGTCAATATATTTAATGGCATTATTATCGAAAACAAATGGTGAGCTTAGATTACAATAATAATACACACCGTCCTCACGTAGCATGCAAATGATGTTAAACCAGTGCTCCGCATGGAAATAACAAATAGAAGGCTCTCTCGTTAGCCACGTACGACCATCGGATTCTGTCACAAGTGTCCGTTCATTCGCACCGATAATGATATTTTTCGTTCCTTTTAAAACCATTGTTTCTTGCCAAACACGGTGGATACGGCCATTGTGCTTATAACTATGTATTTGTATCGTTTCTCCTTCTACCGGTATTGCCATCTTTGAAGCCCACCTTTTCGTCTATGCTACCTAAATCTAGCAGTCTCTAGTATATTATAGCAATGTGTACGCGAAAGGTGTAGTTAGAAAACCACAAATTTCCCTGCGTCCTTTTGAATTTGTACAAAATTTCGTATATTTGAAGCGAATTTAATCATAACAATAACCCAAATGGAATTTTTTGTTTATTTCTTTATTTGAGCCGGGTGACTTAAGCTGTTCCTCGATCTACCTGACAGTTTTTCCACTGACCTGAGCAATTTTCTTATCTACCTGAGCGGTTCCAAGCACCAGAGCAGTTTTCACGTGTACCTGAGCAATCCTTCTTCAAACCCGTGCATTTCTCTCGTCTTAAATTTAAAAAGGAGCTGCCTTTTTAATCTTATCGATTTTTAGACAGCTCCTTAGAGGTAAATGCAATTATGCAATTACAAAGTGTTATTCACCAAGGTCTTGGTTAGTTTTATTGAAGTTACCTGAAGATTGAGCTTTCTTTTGCTCTGCTTTAGCGTTTTGCTTTTGCACTTCATTAACGTCAGTTTCATAACCAAATTCTTGACTTTGACGTTGCATGTTTTTGTTTGGTTGTAAATTTTGGTTGTTTTGCTTTTTCATTATTCATTCACCTCCACGCTAATTATTGTGTACCGAGATGAATGCTTTTATGCTCATAAATTTTTTTATTTTAGACAATATGATTTCGTCTTTATTTCTTGCCATATTTTTAGCATTGGAACTGGCATTGGTAATAATTCTATCTGCTCGGGAGTCAGCCATTCGCCCTTTACTGTTGAATCACATTTCATAAAATAGCTATTTATATGCCATGTTAAATGTGAAAAAACATGTTTAAATGTTAGCAAAGCCTGCTGTGATTGAACTTTTATAGCATAGTCATTACTAAAAGTATCTATTGAATCTTTACCATGCTCAAGCATTGGAAATTGCCATAGATTAGCTAGTAAACCCTCTGCAGGACGCTTCTCCATTAAAATACGACCTTTGTCATCTTCACATACAAGAACATCATATGTAATATGCTTCATCTTTACTTTTTTAGATTTGATAGGCAGTTTTTCTGGCTCACCTTTATTAAATGCAGTACAGTATTCCCGAACTGGACATAATAAACATTTTGGTGAAGTAGGTGTACAAATAAGTGCACCAAGCTCCATTAAGCCTTGATTGAAGGATGATGCATTTTCAGGGTCTATCAGTTCTTCAACAGCCGCTTCAAAAATCTTTTTTGTCTTTGGAACTGCAATATCATCATGAATATTAAGCACACGACTTAAAACACGCATAACATTACCATCAACTGCATGTTCGGGCTTATTATAGGCAATACTTAAAATAGCTCCAGCAGTATACGGACCTACACCTTTTAATTTGGAAATCTCATGGCGATTATTGGGTACTACCCCACCGTAGTTTTCTAATACCTCGCGAACACCCGCTTGTAAGTTACGTGCGCGGGAATAATAGCCGAGGCCTTCCCAATGCTTCAATAAGTATTCTTGTGGTGCTTCCGCAAGTAATTCTAATGTTGGAAAACTTTCCATAAAACGATTGTAATAAGGAATAACTGTGTCGACACGTGTTTGCTGTAGCATCACTTCCGATACCCAAATTTGATAAGGGTCCGTAGTATGCCTCCAAGGTAAATCACGTTTCTCAACATTAAACCATTCGACTAAAGATTGTCGAAATTCTGTTACATATGGATAATTCACGGTGACCTCCAGTGTCTTTACGATTTAATTTATGGTAAAAAGGGTATACAATTAAGAAAAGATCATTTGTGTATAACGACAATAATCGTCATATTTAACTGACAATTTTCACCTATCAATTATGCCTCGGCATAATTGCGTCCGGATTCGGCTTTGTGCTTGCACAAAGAACTCCTTTCCGAATTCCGTGACATCCGCCGGAGGCTTTAACTTCTTTCAGCGGATGTTTGGACACACGCTGAAAAGTGACTTAAAATCGCATTCATCTCACCACCTATAGAGGTGGGAGACTTCTGCTGAAAGTAGTTAAATTCAGCACAAATATCTTAATAAGTAAATATCAGGTATTACGATTTATTGAAATATACATGTATGCAAATTGTACTCTATTTTTATGCATACTAGGAGTGGATATTTTTGGATTCAGGTACACATTTCGTTATGGGTATAGCCCTCGGTGGTCTTGCATTAGCTGATCCCGTTGTAGCAAGTCATTCAATGACTTTTACCGCAGTAATTGCAGGTACGATTATTGGCTCACAGGCACCTGATGTCGATACAGTTTTAAAACTACGCAACAACGCAATTTATATTCGACATCATCGCGGAATAACACATTCACTACCAGCAGTAGCGATTTGGCCCATCTTAATTACAGCAGTTTTATCATTTATTATTCAAGACGCAAATGTGTTTCATTTATGGCTTTGGACATTTTTAGCTGTAGCTATTCATGTCTTTGTTGATATCTTCAATGCTTATGGTACACAAGCAATTCGACCATTTTCTAGAAAATGGGTTGCACTTGGTGTAATAAATACATTTGATCCTATTATTTTTTCACTACATTGCCTCGGCATTTTACTTTGGGCATTTGGTGCAAATCCAGTTTGGACATTTAGCATCATGTATCTCATTATCTTCGTTTATTACGTTTTACGATTTGCTGTCCAAAAGGCTGTAAAAAAGGCTGTGCATAATACCATTCAAGATGAAGAATATGTTATTGTAGCCCCTACAATGCGGTTCTTCCACTGGCGAATTGCGGCAAAATCAAAAACGCATTATTATGTTGGTCGTGCTTATGGGCGAACTGTTAATATTTACGATAAATTCGAAATAGAACCTTTACCGAAAACACCTCTTATTGAAATAGCATTGAAAGACCCCAATCTCGCTGCATTCGTGTCGTTCTCGCCATTGTATCGTTGGGAAATTTCAGAACTAGAAAATGGCTTAACAGAGGTGAGATTAATTGATCTGCGTTACCGTAGTGATAATCGCTATCCTTTCGTTGCTGTCGCTCATTTAAACGATGACAATGAGATCATCACTTCATACACAGGCTGGATTTTTACAGAAGATAAACTCCAGAAAAAATTACAGATTGGTGCAAGTAATTAAACAGCAAACCCTGACCAACATGGGTCAGGGTTTTGTTATTGCAACATATCATCACTAGCATCAAGTAAATGTGAGTATTTTGGATTGCGTCCTGCAAATGTATGCAGTTTATCGCCATAACTGGTAATCAATTGACGCACCAAATTTTCTGTGTAATCAGCCCCACGATAGTCATAGCCAGCCTTTGCAGAAGTTGATTCAAAATCACTCCACAAAAGCTCAATCCAAACTCGTGCACGTCCAGTTGACATCTGTGGGTTTTTTGCAAGTAACTCGGCTGTTAGTTTTTCAATTTTTTCATCCATTTATTTGCCAACCTTTACAGGAGATAGTATCGAAACAGGAAGAGCTTCTTGGTATTTTTCGCCCCCTAAGCGATGTCCCCAAGCAAAGCGTCCTTTTAAATAATCCACTTGGAAAAATTCATTTTCAGAGCCATCTATACGATACATTTCTCCAGGAGTTATTGTATCTAAATCCACTAAATAGGCGGCTGCCATTAAAGCCTTCCGCTCATACACTGCGAATTCATTGATGATTCCTAGCTGCTCCGCCTTACGCGCCTTCTCCTTTAGCATAGCTATTTCTTCACGTAATTCATGCTCTGACATTACAGCATAATTTTTTTCGTTCATTCCTCATTCTCCTTCTCTTCTATAAAACGATCTATAACCTCTATAGGAAAACCCTTTTGATAGAGCGCCTGTTTTATTTTCATTTTCAATTCATAACCAGTATACTTCGATGAGTACTTTTTCCAAACTTTTTCGCCTTGTACATCCAGTAACTGTTGCCATTCATCTTCATCTTGCTCAATCTCTACTTGGCCCAGTACATCGTCTACAACACTAAAAGAGTAACCCTTTCGCATTAGAAAATCTTGAATTTTAGTTTTTATTTGTGTTGGTGTTTTCTTTTTCTCTGATCGAACAACCTTTTCAGCCAGCTGTACCGCAAGTTTTACCTGCTCCTCATGACTATAGGTAGCAAGCACCTCATCCTGTAAGCTTTTATCAATTCCTTTTTTCATGAGATCTTGTCTAATCGCTTTGGGTCCCTTTTTCATCGTTGCTTTTTTCGTATTGAGTAATGCCTTGGAATAAGTTTCATCATTTAAAAAGCCATATGATTTCAGCTTTTGTATAGCCTCTAAAATAACTGCTTCCCCAAATTCTAATGTAAGTAGCTTTTTCTTTACCTCATGCTCACTCCGCATTTGATAGGACAAAAAATTTAACCCTTTATTAAAAGCTTTTCGAATCTCATCCTCATAGGCAATTTCCTGAATATCAAATTCCTCAAGCACTTTTCCCTTCGTTAATCCAAATTGAATGAGAATTGCCTCATCCACCGGAAAAGCATACTCTTCGTTCAAATATATATTATAACGTTCTGGATTGTTTTTTTGACGTGCAATTTTCGTAATAATACGCATTCGTAACACCTCACTAATTACCATTATAACATTTTTCGTTTGTATTGCTTTTTCCCGTGGGTATTCTGTCGTTTCGCGCGGGTATTTGCTTCTCTTCCGCGGGTATTTTCACCTTTCGCGCGGGTATTTGCCTCTCTTCCGCGGGTATTTTCTCGTTTCGCGCGGGTATTTGCTTCTCTTCCGCGGGTATTTTCACCTTTCGCGCGAGTATTTGCTTCTCTTCCGCGGGTATTTTCACCTTTCGCGCGAGTATTTGCCTCTCTTCCGCGGGTATTTTCTCGTTTCGCGCGGGTATTTGCTTCTCCTCCGCGGGTATTTTCACCTTTCGCGGGTATTCGCCTCTCTTCCGCGGGTATTTTCACCTTTCGCGCGGGTATTTGCCTCTCTTCCGCGGGTATTCTCTCGTTTCGCGCGGGTATTTTCCCGTTCGCGAGTATTCTCTCGTCCCGCGCAGGTATTACTTCAGGGAGCCTACATTTGTAAATGAATAGGTGGTAAACTTGCTCATAGAGAATTGTTTAATTTGCTTTGAAAAGAGGAGGGGTTCTTATGAAAATCGTTATTGCAGGTGGTACTGGTTTTGTAGGGAAAGCTCTAACAAAGCTGTTGCAGGAAAAAAGACATGAGATCATCATTTTAACACGGAACAAATCAGGTCGAGTAAACGATATTCAATATGTACAATGGCTACAACACGGAGCACGACCTGAACAGTTGTTAGATGCAGTCGATGCATTTGTTAATTTAGCAGGGATTTCTTTAAATAATGGACGTTGGACACAAAAACAAAAGAAAGCCATTTATACAAGTCGCATGGATGCAACACTTGAAATAATACGTATTATGGAGCACCTTACCTCAAAGCCAAAAGTACTTGTCAATGCAAGTGCAGTCGGGATTTATCCCACTTCTACAACGGATATTTATACCGAAGATTCCACAGACTATGCAACTGATTTTTTAGGCACGACAGTTCAGGATTGGGAACGCCATGCAAAACGTGCTGAGAAATTAGGGGTTCGAGTTGCCCTTGCTCGTTTTGGTGTTATTTTAGGTCGTAATAGTGGCGCACTTCCTTCAATGTTACTACCATATAAATTGCATATCGGAGGCACAATAGGTTCAGGTGAACAATGGCTTTCATGGGTCCATGTGGAGGACGTAGCACGAGCTATATATTTCGCAATGACGAATGATGATATGAAAGGCCCTTTTAATGTTACTGCTCCTAACGCAACACGCATGAAGGATTTCGGAAAAGCAATTGCAAATGTAATGGGAAGACGTCATTGGATGCCTGTACCAAGTGTTGCAATGCGTTTAGCACTAGGTGAACAAAGCATGCTTGTATTAGAAGGTCAGCATGTACTACCTACTGTTTTAGAAAAACATCATTTTACATTTAAGTTTCCTCATTTAAAAGAAGCACTTAAAGATTTATCCCACATTAACGGGCAGTAATTTATCTGTACCGAAAGTGAAGCATCAGGTACAAGACTCCCAACTAAAAATTCAGCGAAAAGATTAACTGCCCGTAAAAATCCGATTGGTGAAGACTAATAATCAGTGAGGATAAAGAAAACCCCACTGATTAAAGTTTGTAGAAAATCTAATAGGATAATTTTTTGAAAAATAACGCATCCTAATGAAAAAGAAAGGATGCGTTTTTATGTGGAAACAGCATATAGTAGGAGCGGTCATCGCTACTTTTATTATTGCCGCGGCAATTAGCTTTAATCCATATTCGGCTTCTGGCTCTGATGAATATAACTGGGGCTTTAAACGAGCGAAAAACGGTGAACAAGCAGAAGCTGGGGCACAGCTTGATCAAGTAGTTGAGAAATATGGTGCAATTTATAAAGGAAAGCCTGATAAAAAAGTTGCTTATTTAACCTTTGATAACGGATATGAAAATGGGTTTACGGAAAGTATTTTGGATACTTTGAAGAAGGAAAATGCACCAGCTACCTTCTTTTTAACTGGTCATTATTTAGAGAGTGCCCCTGATTTAGTAAAACGCATGGTTAAAGATGGCCATACGATTGGCAATCATTCATATGGGCACCCAAATATGGCGAGACTAACGCCAGATGGTATGCGTGCAGAATGGAAAAAACTAGATGATAAGTTACGTGAATTGACAGGTATTGAACATACAACATATGCTCGCCCACCTGAAGGGACATTTAATGCGAAATTATTAGAGGTAGGAAATGCTGAAGGCTATCGTCATATTTTTTGGTCTGTTGCCTTTAAGGATTGGGTAAGGGATCAACGTCGTGGCGCAGATTATGCGTATAATGCGCTGATGGAACAGCTTCACCCTGGCGCTGTTATTTTAATGCATACAGTTGCACAAGATAATGCAGAAGCACTCCCTATGTTTATTGCTGAAGCGAAAAAACAAGGCTATACATTTTTATCCCTTGACGATTTAGTTTTAGAATATGAAGATTTTCCTGTCGCTTTGCAATCATCTACTCCTTAGTTATAATGGGGAGATGATATTAAAAGAACAGGGACGTGGAACGCTTGACACAGCAAACAACAATGGAAGTAGGACAAAAATTTCCTCTAACAATAAAAAGACTTGGTATTAATGGTGAAGGTGTAGGCTTTTATAAGCGTAATGTCGTATTCGTAAAGGGCGCCATTCCTGGTGAAGAAATTACAGCACAAGTGACTAAAACACAGCGAAACTTTGCCGAAGCGGAAATATTAAACATTCGCAAAGCTTCACAACATCGTCAGGAAGCCCCTTGCCCAGTTTACAACGAATGTGGCGGCTGTCAGCTTCAGCATATGACCTATGAAAAACAGCTAATTGAAAAGCGTGATATCGTTATTCAAGCATTAGAACGTTATGCCAAGCCTTTAGCTAACGGAGTTGAAGTTCGCAAAACTCTAGGAATGGATAATCCATGGAATTATCGTAACAAAAGCCAGTTTCAAGTACGCAAAGAAGGTAAGCGGGTCTATGCAGGGCTATTTGCAGAAGGTAGTAACAAGTTACTGAACATCAATGATTGCCTTGTCCAACATCCGATTACATCAAAAATTACAGTGGCAACACGTAAAATTTTACAAAAACTAAATATTACTATTTACGATGGTCGTACGCTTGATGGCTTAGTACGTACGATTGTTGTACGTACAGGGATTCGTACTGGTGAAACACAAGTTGTGCTCGTAACAACACGTAAAGAAATTCCTCATCTAGCTGAGCTCGTTGCACGTATTAAAAAAATCGACCCAAGCATCGTATCGATCGCTCAAAATATTAACCGTGAGAAAACATCATTAATCTTTGGTGACGAAACAATTGTCCTCGACGGCAAAGAAACGATTCACGAAGAGCTTGGCGAATTAGCCTTTGATTTATCAGCTCGTGCCTTTTTCCAACTGAATCCAACACAAACCGTTCATCTCTATGATGAAATCAAAAAAGCCGCAGCATTAACAGGCAAGGAAACAGTTGTTGATGCTTACTGCGGTGTTGGGACAATCGGTTTATGGCTAGCTGACAAAGCGAAAGAAGTTCGGGGAATGGATGTTATTCCAGAAAGCATTCAAGATGCACGTAAAAATGCACGTAACCATGGCTTCAAACATACAAAATACGCAGTCGGCACAGCAGAAAGTGTCTTAGCAAAATGGCGCAAGGAAGGATTTACACCAGATGTTATTACGGTAGATCCACCACGCACAGGTCTAGCACCAGAGTTTATCCGCACTGTGTTGAAGCTAAAACCGAAGCGCTTTGTCTATACGTCTTGTAATCCTTCAACATTAGCGAAGGATTTAAATGAATTATCGAAGTTTTATGATGTAGAGTATATTCAGCCCTTGGATATGTTTGCACAGACGGCGCAAGTGGAGTGCGTTGCGAAGCTTGTGTTGAAGAATAAATAATGATGAAGAAGGACGCCTTGAGAATTCTCGAGGTGTCCTTTCCTTTTACAATCGTTTTTATTTCCTCATTCATTTCATACGTAAACCAATGAGTTTTTACAGAAGTAAAACAGGCGTCTCCTAAAATTAAGAGACGCCTGTTTGTATATTATTTTTCTATGTAATGCACAGCTCCAGCTGCCTGGTGGATGACGGACGGTCCAGAAAAATCAACACCTTAACCAGTTGCCCAGGATTTAAAAGATTTTTATACTTTAAGTTTTTAGCTTTAATACGAAAGAACTTTGACACGTAAACTTTGGACTTTTACCTTTAACCTTTGAGCTTTCAACTCAGTTTGTTTTAAAGTATCCATTGTAGTAAGGCATGTTTAAGGTTTTAACTCGCACACATGCCTTGAAGCGCGAGCGACCTTTCGTTTTCCGTTTTCGCTAGGCCATGCATATTTAGTTATGCTTGCACTTCAATAAATGTTGTTGCGTTTGATTCGGATAATACAGCGTCAACCTCAGATTCGAATTCTTCAATTCGATTACTTAACGCTTCAATTTTCTTTTTAACATTCATTGGATCAATTAACTCGTACTCGTTTCTTTTCATAAATGTGTCCGTATGTAATTTTACTTCTTCTGGAGATTGTTTATCTTTATTTCCTAATATATTAACTAAATACGTTTCTAGCTTTGCTGGCAACGCATCATTTTCTTTTGCAACCGTATTTACAGCTGAACGATTTTGCTGTTGCATAACTTCTAACAGCTTCTTTTCATATTGAATGGACTGTTTACGTTCAATCGCCTCAGCTACAGTCATCTCTTCTTTTCCCACTATCACTTTTGTTATAGCATTGGACTCCACAACTAGCGCCTTAATTCGGTTGCGATAGTCAATTAAGCTAACTACTTTATCGTATGAGGCTTGCATTTGCTTTTCATATTCTTGAATCTCTACACCATTAATTTTGCTATTGCTTTTACGATTAGCTAACACTGAACTAACTTCATTCGTTGCTGCTTCAATGCGATGATTTAGCATCTTTAGTTCTGTTAATGCACGGTGAATCGATAATTTTTTATATTCAGTCATGATTTAATCTCCTCATAATAATTAGTCATCTAAGCAAGTGTTCTTCTATTATATATTGATAGAAATTCAAAGTCCAAATATTACCTATCCTCTAATATCATTTGATTTTATGAATGCTTGTCTGTATAATATAATTCTAGGTGCCAAACCTATGTGACTTGGACGGAACATCCTTGTCACGCAAAGAACGCCATAACAGCACGGATTTGCTGGGCGTTTTTTTGTTTTATGAGCGGGAAGATGAGCCCCGCTCTTTTATTTTGCCTAAAATTTCACATTATGTAAAAGCTGAGCAATTCACTCGAGCAATAACTTCCCCTACCTGATTCAATCTTCTCTATACCCAAACGATTGACGCTCTTCCGTCCGCTTCAAGGATGATTTCCAAAAGACAAAGCCTCTTACATCGACACTAGTCGCTTATTTTTATTTCGTCCAAATACTAACAAAACAATAGCTACAGCTAGCAAAAGCATCGCTACTAATAAAAGGAAGCTGTACTTTACATATTCTAAATAAACGCCACCTAAAAATGGCCCTGTTAAGCTACCGATACTAAGGGCAATGCCGCAAAGCAGATTTCCTGTTGGCAGTAGCTCTTTTGGTGTTAAATCTGCCATATAGGTAATACCTAATGAAAACATCGAACCGACTAATGCACCTGTAAAGAAAAATGCTACGGCTACTGCCATTTGAGAATGCTCTAAAAAACTGGCAATCCCCAAAATAATAGCCCCTCCAAACGAGCCGATCATCAAGACATAACGTCGTCCTATTTTATCTGCTATTGCACCAAGCGGCACCTGCGTTAAAATCCCACCAAATGTAAAGACTGATAACATAATCGGAATCATATTCACGTCAAAATCTTTACGTAAAGCATAAACTGGGAACAAAGCATTTAAAGCAGATTCTAAAAATCCATAAGCAAACGGGCCTAAAAATGCGATCCATCCAAATGCAATGGCTATTTTATAACGATGCCAGCCTCTTGCATGTAAGTCTCTCGTTAAACGTTCTGGTTTTTCATTTTGTAAAAAGAATACAAAAGCCCATGCAAATAAACACATAGCTGATGACACAATAAACGGTAATGCTTCTGTAACTTGTATAAGTTTCACCATTAAAGGTCCGACTGCAAAGCCTGTACTAAAGGACAAGCCGTAAATGGCCATACCCTTTCCTAAGCTTTTATGATCTGTGGTGCTTGTAATCCACGTTTGTGTTGCAAAGTGTAATGCATGATCTCCTACTCCAATGAGTAAGCGAAGGACAAACCAGAAAGTCACACTTTTCCATAAAGGAAATATTAGCAGTGAAGCAAACACAAGTGCACCGCCAATTAAAATAATCGGTTTATAGCCCCATTTTCGTAATGGCTGCTCGATAAATGGGGAGATTAATAAAGTTCCTATGTATAGACCTGTTGCATTCAATCCGTTCAACGCGGAAGATACCCCATCACGTTCGAAAATAATTGAAATTAGCGGTAAAAGCATCCCTTGTGAAAAGCCTGAAATAGACACAATTAACACTAGAATGGCAAATCTTTTTTTGCTGTAATCTGAGAAGTATGTCATCTTTTCCTCCAACATCAAGTCATTCTTCCAAATAACAGCATACCAAAAAGCCTTAGCGCTCACCACATGTGATTTTACGCTAAGGCCTAACTAACACTTATCTCCATTTAATTGTATAAACACGAATTTCGGCTTTTACATTGGCCGAGTACTTGTTTAAACTCCCTCCTTTTCGAGTTAGAGTTTTTTTGGATTTTTTAAATCAACTCCTTTAACTTTTCTTAATATTAATTTAACACACACACTCAATATTGTAAATATTCCGTCTATTGATTTTTACAAAATAATCGCTAAGTCCTAGGTGTTTACCTAAGCATTGAAATTTAGTCCCAAATCAGCTACGATGGAGGGGACGAAATGAGGTGTATGTATGTCAAATCCAATCACTGATAAAAAGCAGCAAGTAAATTACTTAAAAGAGCGTCTTGAAATATTTTTAGAAGTTTTAGATGCGATTGACCCTGAAACAACTGAATTAGAGGATATTGATCGTTTAATTCAAATGATGGATGATTTAGAAGATAAAATGGAGCAATTTAACGCTCGTGAACAATAATTACTAATCAATTTCGCCTTGGCGTAATTGCGTCCGGATTTTGAATTGTGCTTGCACAATTTATTCCTATCAAAATCCGTTACATCCGCCGGAGGCTTTATCTTCATTCATCACCAACTTCTGAGGTAGAAATCTTTTGTAACTGACGCTTCGCTTTCGCACAGAAAAAATTTGTTGAATGAAGATAAAAGCAAGTGGAAGGCTCTATATCCACTTGCTTTTTTATCTTCTGTTATTTAAATTAATAGCAATCCCAATTATATAGAACTTTACTAAAATCCTTATGTTTCAGCTCATCCTCAGCGATGAAAAAGTTGCCGACCCCGACATCCCCCCACAGAATATGATCACCCACACTGTCAATTTGAAGCAACAAGATTGTTGAATCTGTATAATTACCATATGCTCGTGGATCGTCCTGAGTAAAAAATGGAGATCCTCCGATTTTATGACCTGTACTATTCAATGTCTCATAAAATGAGTCTACTAAATTATCACTTTCTTCTATAGTAGCAAGTATCTTCGAATAGGGTTTTTCACTTCTAAAATCACTCGCCGATAATGGTTCATAGCCTGCCTCAAAGAACAACGCCATTTCTTTTTCCACTGGAAAGTATAATTCTTCTTCTTTCGCTTCAACAAATGAAAAGTCTCGTACTAATTGTGACTCGTCACTAACAATATGTTCGTGGAAAATAACGCGGAAGCCCTCCTGATTTTGACCATTATCAAAGTCCATCCCTAATACATCGTCATAGCCATTAATATAAAACTGTAAAATCCCCTCTTCAGGGAAATTTGGTAAATGCTTAGGTACATCTGCAAAATTAATTTGTGCTAGTAATTTTAATGGTTGCCCTTCAGGACTTTTCGGGTACTCCATTGACAACGGAAAATATGGATCGCCTGCAAATTTACTTTCAAATAAAGATGTTTTTCGTTCTTCCGTTTCAACAAATACAGTAGGCTGTATCGTTTCTTCTATTACTGTCCTATATTGTTCAAATGCTTCAGGTAAATTAAGTAACTTTTTATCAGACATATTTTACCTCCTAAAGTAAATATTCAAGTTCATTATAGAACAAACGTTCCTTATTAACAATCTTTATTTCAACGAAATTTTAGTTTCTAAATAAGGCTAGTACCAACTCGTTCAATATATATATGATTAGGTAAGTATTTATATATCGATTAGGTTCACAGGAGATCTGATCGGGTTGGCTCAAAATACGATCAGCTACATGATCAATCAAACTAAAATTACATAATTTCACATTTAAATTACCTCTTTTTGAGAATAGATCGTTAATTCCGACCACAATGAGTTGAACTCTTTTTTTCATTAGTTGAAAAGAGTATAATGTAACGTGGAAATAATCAAATTTTCTATGGGGGGCAATACCAAATGAATATACAAACTTTGGAGAAAAGTCTTTACAATTTAATTACAGAAACATCTACAAACTTACCTAAAGATGTACGTCGTGCTATTAAAAAGGCGAAAGAAGCTGAAAACGCTGGTACTCGAGCTGCAATGAGCTTAGACACAATCTCAAATAATATCATTATGGCAGAAGATAATGTGTCACCAATCTGTCAAGATACTGGTCTACCAACATTCAAAATTTATACTCCTGTTGGTGTAAACCAATTAGAAATTAAAGAAGCTATTAAAAAAGCTATTGTCGAAACTTCTGCAGATGCAAAATTGCGTCCAAATGCGGTTGATTCATTAACAGGCGCAAACAGCGGTAATAACCTAGGTGACGGTCTACCTGTTATGAAATTCGAACAATGGGAAAACGACTACATTACAATTAAATTAATCCTTAAAGGTGGCGGCTGTGAAAACAAAAACATCCAGTATAGCCTACCATGTGAAATTGATGGTCTTGGTCGCGCTGGTCGTGATTTAGATGGTATCCGTAAATGTATCCTTCACTCAGTATACCAAGCACAAGGACAAGGCTGTTCAGCTGGTTTCATCGGTGTAGGTATCGGTGGCGATCGCTCTTCTGGCTACGACTTGGCGAAAGAACAGTTATTCCGTCATGTGGAAGATACAAATCCAAATTCTGATCTTGCTAAATTAGAAGAATATGTAGTGAAAACTGCAAACACATTTGGTATTGGTACAATGGGCTTCGGTGGTGAAGCAACATTACTTGGCTGTAAAATTGGTGTTATGCACCGTATCCCTGCATCATTCTACGTATCAGTAGCTTATAACTGCTGGGCATACCGTCGTATGGCTGTGGACATCAATCCTCAAACTGGCGAAATTATTAACTGGCATTATCAAGAAGGCGAAAAAATTACATTTAAAGAAGATGAAGTTGCAGCAACAACAGAAGATACTACTACAGATGTAGTGGAACTTACTGCACCAATTACTGAAGAACAAATTCGTGCTCTAAAAGTTGGTGACGTTGTTTCGATTACTGGTCGTATGTATACTGGTCGTGACGCAATTCACCATCATTTAATGAGCCACGATGCTCCAGTTGATCTTAATGGACAAGTTATTTATCACTGTGGCCCTGTAATGGCAAAAGATGCAGAAGGCAACTGGACAGTAAAAGCAGCTGGTCCAACTACTTCTATTCGTGAGGAGCCATATCAAGGTGACATCATGAAAAAATTCGGTATCCGTGCTGTAATTGGTAAAGGCGGTATGGGACCAAAAACTCTTGCTGCATTAGAAGAGCACGGTGGCGTTTACTTAAATGCAATCGGTGGTGCTGCACAATACTACGCTGACTGCATTAAAGGTGTAGATGGTGTTGACCTAATGGAATTCGGTGTTCCAGAAGCAATGTGGCACTTAAACGTTGAGAAGTTCACAGCTGTTGTAACAATGGATTCTCACGGTAATTCTCTACACGCAGACGTAGATAAATCATCCCTAGAAAAACTTGCGCTACATGCAGAGCGTGTTTTCTAATAGGAAAAATTTCTTTTATAAAACGTTACTTTGATGAGTAGTAATTGTTTTTTAATCTGTGGCGAAAGCATAGCGGTAGCCACACTGCAAAAACGAATTTATAACTTAATAATTTATGGCTCATCACCAAAAGTTGGAGATGACATTTTATAAAATGTATGCCATGTTGAGTGAAGGCTGGGCGGAACAGAAATCGACCCACGTATTGTGATGAGCCTAAATATTTATGCAGTAATTCCTAAAGTTAAGGGCATTTGCACTGCACAAATTTGAAAAGCACAGAATATTCCTATGGATATCTGTGCTTTTTCTTATGTTCAAAATTATTTCAAAAAACCTCATAATCACCTCAATCTCAATCTAGGACTACTTTTATCCCCTTCCTTAAAAATTCCTTCAAATTTCTTACTTTCTTTTTTAAAACACCTTTGTTATAATGATTCTAAACTAGAAAGGAGTTAGTTGAAAGCTATTTTCAATTAGACATTGTTTATATATATTGTATTATAAGGGTTTTGATATTGATTTTCATTATCAAGGGGGATAAAGATGGAACGCTCTAATCGAGAAAATATTAATTTAATTGAGAAAACAAAAGAACACGCTGAATTAATCGCTGCCCTTTTAGCAGGTTTGTTCATTTTACTCGCATGGCGTTTAGATACTAGCGGGCAAACAACAGCATCCGTTCTTTTATATATTGTGGCATTTTGCGTTGGTGGATTTGCTAAAGCAAAAGAAGGTATTGAAGAAACCATTGAAAATAAAGAGCTTAATGTTGAACTATTGATGGTATTAGCTGCAATTGGTTCCGCTGCAATCGGTTATTGGACGGAGGGTGCTATTCTTATTTTCATTTTTGCTGTAAGTGGTGCTCTTGAAACATACGCAATGAATAAAAGTCATCGTGAAATTTCTGCGCTCATGAATTTACAACCTGAAGAGGCTTGGCTTGTTCGTGGTGGCTTTGAACCAATGAAAGTTTCTGTCTCTACATTACAAATCGGAGATCATCTGTTTATAAAACCCGGTGAACGTGTACCAGCAGACGGTGTAATCTTTAAAGGACAGTCTTCTATCGATGAATCTGCAATTAGCGGTGAGCCGCTTCCAGTGGCAAAACGTGAAGGCGACGAGGTATTTGCAGGTACAGTGAACTTAAATGGTGCCATTACGATGGAAATGACTAAGCCGAACTCTGAAACACTATTCCAAAAAATTATTACACTTGTCCAAAATGCACAAAGTGAAAAATCACCTTCTCAACAGTTCATAGAAAAATTCGAAGGTACGTATGTGAAATTTGTGCTACTTACTGTTGCTCTAATGATGTTCCTACCTCATTTTGTACTCGGTTGGGACTGGACAACAACTTTCTATCGAGCAATGGTGCTCCTAGTAGTTGCTTCTCCATGCGCACTTGTTGCATCCATTATGCCAGCAACTCTTGCAGCAATTTCAAATGGTGCAAAAAACGGTGTGCTATTTAAAGGAGGCTTACATTTAGAGCATTTAGGTGCTTTACGTGCACTAGCAGTCGATAAAACAGGTACTTTAACACAAGGAAAACCCGTCGTGACTGATTTTATTGTTCATGAGGAAAAAGATCGAGAAATGGCGTTGGCAATCCTAGCTGGTATTGAATCACAATCGAATCATCCGCTTGCACAAGCAATTACTTCATATGCTAAGGCTGAAGGTCTAACAAAGTTCCCACATGCATCCATTCAAGATATCCCTGGCTGGGGCATAAAAGGTTATGTAGATGATATGGAGTATCAAGTAGGGAAACCCGATTTTGTAGGTGCAGAGGAAGCTGATAATTTTGCAGATGGTGTAGCGACAAAGCTAGCAGCAGAAGGCAAAACAGTTATTTTCATTCGTGACAAGGACGGCATTGTCGCATTAGCAGCCTTAAAGGATACCGTTCGCAATGAAGCAAAAAAAGCAGTATCATTACTAAAAGAGCTAGGCATCGATGTCGTCATGCTAACGGGTGATAACGAGAAGACAGCGAAGGTAATTGCCAAGGAAGCAGGCGTGACAGAATACGTTGCTGAATGTCTCCCTGAAACAAAAGTGACTGAGATGAAACGACTTCTTACTCAACATAAATATGTAGGGATGGTCGGAGACGGTATTAATGATGCACCTGCATTAGCAACTGCCACTACTGGAATTGCTATGGGAGAAGGAACAGATGTGGCTCTGGAAACAGCAGATGTCGTTTTAATGAAAAATGACTTATCAAAAATTGCCTATGCAGTACGTTTATCACGTAAAATGCAACGCATCGTCAAACAAAACGTCTTCTTCTCTATCAGCATTATCGTTTTATTAATCGCTTCAAACTTCTTACAGATTGTCGATTTACCTCTAGGTGTAATTGGACATGAGGGAAGCACCATTTTAGTTATTTTAAACGGCTTACGTATGCTTAATAAAAACGTATAAACAAACAGCCTCGCATCACAAATCGTGATGGCGAGGCTGTTTGTTTCAATATTGCTAACTATTTGCTAGTGTATTTTGCTTAATACGTTCTTTTTGCAAAGCCTTCTTCTGCATTGTTGCATTTAAAACGCCACCAAAAATTAATATAATCCCCGTGAAATATAGCCAAAGCATTAAAATAATAACCCCACCGATACTGCCATATGTAGCTGAATAATTTGCGAAATTACTAATATAAAAAGAAAAAACATATGTTGCAGCCAGCCAGGCTAGAGTTGAAAACAATGCCCCTGGCCAAACTCTCATTAACTTCAAACGAGGATTTGTATTTGGAACAAATCTATATATCCCCATTAAAACTATAAAAATAAGTAGTGGTGGCATCGACCAACGCATTCTATGCCAGATTATTTCAAACTGCTCTTCAATGCCAACAATCGAAAATAAAAAATGTCCGACTTGTTGCCCAAAAACCGGTAAAAGTAGAGCGACAGCAATAACAATAACAAATGCTATGGTGAAAACAAGGGACAACCCTCGATCTAATATACTTCCCCTAGTCTCTGTATCATAGGCCTTATTTAGGGCTCTAATCAACGCATTAATTCCTTTGGAAGCAGACCATATTGTTCCAAGCACCCCGATAGATAATAAACTACTATTACGGATTGTTAAAATTTCATTTAGTGTATTTTCAATAAGCCTATATACCTCATCCGGCATAATATTTACTAGAAATGAATACACTTGCGTCGTCTCTAAATTCAGATATGGTAGTAATGTGACTAGGAAAATTAGTAGTGGGAAAAAAGATAGTAAAAAGAAATAAGCTAACTGTGCGGCAAGAGCTGATATATCTACTCGCTGTATGCGTAGTATTAAATCTTGCATAAAGCCCTTTGATGTCATCAAATCTACAGCGTCTTCTTCTGGTGAGACAAATGATTTCACCACACCGACTGCTGTCTGTATCGATGCTTTTTTCTTTTCCATACAAATTCCCTCCTGTACAACAACTATTCTTTATTAGGTAAAGAAAAGGCTGATTTTGTGTCATTAATCATGCCTTCGATTGTGGAAGGTAATTCTTTAAATTCATCAACTTTTTCAACGATTGTGTTGACATTTTCTGTTACACTTTCACACAGCACTTTAGTGGCCAATACTTTTTCCTCAACTAGTACTTGTAATTCCTCTCGATTGGATGCATAAAACGAGATTGCTTCTTTCATCTTTTTCGTTGTAGCTATTGTTTTTTCACGCGTTGTACGGTCAAACATGCTTAGTGCAGCACCAACTGTGGCACCAACTACGATGGATGCTAATAATTTACTTTGTCCCATATTAAATACCCCCTGCTTGGTAAATGTATATTCCTTTAAGATAATTAAGATTCATCGCCAAAAATTAGGGATGATTTTGTTAAAACGCATGCCATATATATAAGTTGATTTACGTTCCGACTGGACGCGCCCAGTCGGAATGGAAATCAACTACACGTTATGGTGATGAACCATAATTAAACTACTTACTGCCCTTATTCTACCCAATAACAGTCTATTTTTAAAGCAATGCCCAAATACAGTGTTGACATTTTTTTTATTCAATGAAATGATATGTGCGAGGATTACGAAAGGTAGGCTTAAATAAATGGATTTATCAGTACCGTCAAAAGAGAACGTTATTTATATGGTTGATCAAATGAAAGACAAGCTTCGTATGGTTAATGTTGATGCAATGAAATCGGAAAATTTCGATGAAGCTAATTACGAAGACTTAGTTTATTTATACAAAATGGTCATGAAACGCGACACATTCAGTCCAAGTGAGATGCAAGCCATCGTTGCTGAATTAGGCTCATTACGTAAATAAGAAAACATCCCTATCCAAGTTAAGTTGAAAAGATAAAAAGCTATTAGCATAAGCATTGCTAATAGCTTTTTGGTTTGAAAGGCCTCATTACTTAATATTTTAACTTATTCAGCTTTTTTTTGCAGATGAGCCGTCCTCCGTAACAAGAGGTTGAATTAACACTTCTACACGACGATTTTTAGCACGACCCTCAGGAGTGTCATTCGGAGCAATAGCTCGGTTTTCGCCATACCCTTTAGCACTAAAGTTCTCAGACTTTAATTGAGAATTACTATTCAATAGAACCATATAGAAATTTGAAGCACGCAATAATGATAACTCCAGATTTGACGAGAAATCGGGTCCTGCTGGGACATTATCTGTATGCCCTGTGATAACAATGTTACGCGGTGGATTAGATACTAATACATCCGCAAGCTCCTTCACAACTGGAGTATATTCTGGTTTAACATTTACCTTCCCTGGATCAAACAGAATACTATCACGAATTGTTACAAGTAAACCCTCATCAGTCATTGCTGTTGCAAACTGACCTTCCATCTCATTAACAGCGATAAAATTATCCACACTATCTTTAATTTCAGCCAACTCTTGCTGATCCTTTAAATACGCAGAGTTTTGCTGTGCCTGTTGTGGTGTTTGGTCACTTTCTGCATTCGGACTTTGGACCGGCGAAGGCTGCTCTAAAAAGCTTGTTCCACCATCAAATACTTGATTAAACACTGCTGACATTCTCTCTAGCTTTTCTTGGTCTACTGAACTGGATGCAAATAATATGATAAACACAGCTAATAGCAATGTTAAAATATCTGCATACGGAACTAGCCAAGACTCATCGATATGCTCATCATGCTTTTTTTTCTTAGCTTTCTTTGCCAAGGCCGCCCGCCCCGCTTTCATCCGAAATTTGACGACGCTCTTCCATTGTTAAGTAAGAAGAAAGTTTTTGTTCGATAACACGTGGCGCCTCCCCTTCTAAGACAGAAAGGATGCCTTCAATCATCATTCTTTTTTGCTTAACTTCGACAGCTGATTTACGTTTTAATTTATTTGCAAATGGATGCCATAAAACATAACCTGTAAAAATACCTAATAACGTAGCCATGAAGGCAGCTGAAATAGCGTGCCCTAGCTTTTCTATGTCATTCATATCTGCTAATGCGGCGATTAACCCTACTACCGCACCAAGTACCCCTAAAGTTGGGGCATATGTACCAGCCTGCGTAAAGATTGCAGAACCACTAGCATGACGTTCTTCCATTGCTTCGACTTCTTCTGTTAAGACATCACGAATATAATCTGCATTCTGACCATCAATTGCTAATGTAAGTCCATTCTTTAGAAATGGGTCTTCTATCTCTGAAGCTTTACTCTCAAGTGCCAAGAGACCTTCACGGCGAGCTAAATCAGCCCATTGTGAAAACATCTTAATAATCTCAATATCATCTGCTAACTTTGTTTCTTTAAAAAGAATTTTAAATAGTTTTGGTACACGCTTTAACTCCTTCATTGGGAAGGCAATTGTTACTGCGGAAATAGTACCAAAGATGATAATTAGAATGGCAGCTGGGTTATAAAATGCACTTAAGCTTACACCCTTTAGCACCATTCCTGTTAATAGCGCTATAAACGCAAGTATTAACCCTACAATCGACGATATATCCATTCTAGAACCTCCAAATTTCCTATTAAACTTTATTTCGTCCATTTTTCCATATTTTTAAATATATATTATAGTATAAATGTATTTCATAAATTTTTCGATGTAATAAATACTTTTTATTCACTTTTCGACCATATTTGATTATATTGAATTAAGAATATTACACTAAATTGTCTTTATTTGAAAGGAGTTATGAATTTGTTATTATCCTTCGACACAAAATTACTAAAATATGCCGAACTAGCTGTAAAAGTAGGAGTAAATATCCAAAATAATCAGTATCTCTATATAAGCTGTTCGACCGATAATTTAAAACTAGCGCAAATAATTACTAAAATAGCGTATCAAAATGGTGCAAAACAGGTTTTTGTCGATTTATCTGACGATGTGCTTGTTCGTACTCGCTATGAAAACGCTCCAAAAGACTCATTTGATTTCTTCCCACCATGGAAAGTTCAAGAACGCGAATGGCTAGCTGAGCAAGGGGCTGCATTTTTAAGTATCACTTCTCAGAACCCTGATTTATTAAGAGGGATTGAGCATGAGAAGATTATGACTTCCCAAAAAGCATCAGGAAAGGCACTAGCTAAATATTATGGATGGTTGCAATCAGATAAATTTAGCTGGACAGTGATTGCTGCGCCTTCCAAGGCATGGGCAGCGAAGGTATTCCCTAATTTGCCAGAGAATCAACAAATGGATGCATTGTGGGAAGCGATATTTGTCGCTACACGTACAGACCTCGAAAATCCAGTAGAAGCTTGGCAAGAGCATGATAAGGAGCTTCATAGCAAAGCTGATTATTTAAATATTAAGCAATATAAAGCGCTTCACTACACAGCGCCAGGCACGGACTTAACGATCGAATTACCTACAAAGCATGTATGGACGGGCGGTGGTAGCGTCAATACAAAAGGGCAAACATTTATGGCTAATATGCCGACTGAGGAAATCTTTACAGCACCTTTAAAAACAGGTGTAAATGGCTATGTTTCGAGCACAAAGCCTTTAAGTTATAGTGGAAACATTATTGACAATTTTAAACTTACATTTAAAGATGGTCGAATTGTTGACGTAGAAGCTGAGCAAGGACAAGAAATTTTAACATCGCTTATTGCAGCAGATGAAGGTGCACATTATCTTGGTGAAATAGCATTAGTGCCACACCAATCACCTATTTCACAGTCAGGTTTATTATTTTACAATACATTATTTGATGAAAACGCCTCTAATCATTTAGCGATAGGAAATGCCTATGCTTTTTGTATTGAGGGTGGGAAGGAAATGTCTTCTGAAGAGCTACTGAAGAATGGACTTAATCACAGCTTGACACATGTAGACTTTATGATTGGTTCTGAGCAAATGAATATAGACGGCATTACTACAGATGAACAAATAGACCCAATTTTCCGTAATGGCAACTGGGCAATTTAAGCAATTTGTTCCTACTAATATTATATTAGTCTAGGTATGTTATGGATGTCATAAATTATCCTTAGATTTTCCTAGTAACCTATTGTATAATTGCTATAGACAATATTGTAGATTATTTTAGTTGAGAGGAGCTTTTATCATGTTCATTACGACTGTACTAGGCTTTTCAGCCGTTTTACTAATTTCTCTAGCATTCTTCATCCACTACCTACAAGTTGGTTTAGATTCTAAATCTTCAGTAACTGTAGATCCAAAACCAAAAGAAGAATTTTAATCTCATTGAAAACAGCTACTAGAACGTAGCTGTTTTTTATTTATTTTCAATCATTTCGATTCGCTAAATAAATTACTAAACTTCTTTTTTTTCGTAGAAATTGCGTGAATATTGTCATTATTATTTGCATATTTAAAGTTTTGCTCTAAAATATTTCTGTAAGGAAGGGAGCAATCTTTCATGACAATGTTACAAGATATTCTTAGATTTAATGAAGATTTCGTTCAAGAAAAAAAATATGAGCCTTTTATTACAACAAAGTATCCTGATAAACGCATCGTTGTGTTATCTTGTATGGATACTCGCCTAGTAGAGCTGTTACCTAAAGCTATGAATTTACGTAATGGCGATGTAAAAATCGTTAAAAGTGCTGGGGCATTAGTTAGTCACCCTTTTGGTGCAATTATGCGTAGTTTACTTGTAGCAGTTTATGAACTACAAGCAGATGAGGTGTATGTTGTTGGACATTATGACTGCGGTATGAGTGCAGTTGATCCAGAAGCGATGCTAAGTAAAATGGTTGCTAGAGGGATTAACCCTGAAACCATCAAAATGATGGAATATTCGGGTCTTGATTTAAAAGAGTTTTTACGTGGCTTTGGTGACGTAGCAACAAGTGTAAAGAAAAGTGTCGATACAATTCGCAATCACCCGTTAATGGTTAAAGACGTGCCTGTTCATGGCTTAGTAATTGACCCAAATACAGGTCGCCTTGATTTAATCGAAGACGGTAGCAAACAATAATAATAAAGAAGTGTCTATCCGTCATTGTTTGAGAGATAGACACTTCTTTTTATTGGTCCTCTAAACGTGCATACATATAATGGTCCACCCATTGACCATTAATGTACAGAAGCTTTCTTAAAAGACCTTCACGCTGAAATCCAGACTTTTCTAAGACACGGATAGAAGCATTATTTTGTGTTGAAACATAAGCCTCTACACGATGTAATCCTACTTGCTCGAATGCAAATTTCACGACCATGTTAACTGCTTCTGTCACGATCCCTTTCCCTACGTAAATCTCATCCATCGCATAACCAACAAATGCACTAGAGTACGGTAAACGTTTTACGGCATAAAGAGCAATATGTCCTATTAGATTATTTGTACCCGGCTCAAAAATACCGAAAGTAAATTCTCTCTTTGAGTCCATTAGGTATAAGCTTTCTTGAATTTTTTTATATTGAGCATCAACTGTATAATATTCAGATCGTTGCAATGGTTCGTATGTAGACCAAAAGTATTTATTGCGACTTACGAGACCAGTTAAACTTTGTGCATCTTTTTCTTGAAATGTGCGAATGTAGCATTTTCTCCCCTGAATTGATACCACATTTCCACCCTTTTTCCTTAATAGTTTCCAAATTTTAAGCACCATTTCTCCACACTAGCCTTCCGATAATTATCAATACATTTTAATGCCTGCGTTCATTCTATCAATGGTTAACAAACAATTTGTGAATCTTCACCATAACGTGGGGTTGATTTCCGTTCCGACTGGGCGCTTTCCTGGGGGCGTCCGATGAGCCGCTGATCCCCAAGGAGTCGCCCAGTCTCCACTCCAATCAACTTATATATGGTATAAATTTCAACAAATATCATCCACAACTTTTAGTAATGAGCCCAATAAGTTTTATTTTATTGTATGTAAAAAAAGATGCTGCTACAACTAAAACATTTCGTCTTGTTGTTACAGCATCAGCATCATTATTTAATTTTTTGTTTTTGTTTTTTAGGTTTCTCTTCTAGCAATTCAAGGCTAGACGATTCAGCATCTTCTAAATGCGCTTTGTCGAATACATTCGTTAAATGAAGGCCACGTTTTTCCGCCTCACGTTCGATATGTGCAATTGTTTCTTGAAGCACTTGTACACGCGCATATTTTTTATCGTTACCCGGTACTAAAATCCATGGGGCATTTTTCTTATCTGTCTTCTCAAACATATCATTTGCAGCTTCTTTATACTGAGGTGTTTTTTCACGATTACGCCAGTCTTCATCTGTTAGCTTCCAAGACTTATATGGATCCTCCTCACGTTCTTTAAAACGGTTTAGCTGCTCCTCATCAGATACTTGAAGCCAAAACTTAATGACAATATAATCTCCTGCTGTTAAAATCTTTTCAAAATTATTAATTTCTTCGTATGCACGAGACCATTCTTCTTTTGTTGCAAATCCTTCAATACGCTCAACTAATACACGGCCATACCAGGAACGATCGAAAATAGCGATTTGCCCATGTTGTGGTAGCTTTCTCCAAAAACGTTGTAAATAATTGTAGCGTAGTTCATGAGGCTGAGGTGCTGAAATTGGGTGTACGACATAGCCACGTGGATCAGCACGCTCAATTAGACGTTTAATAGCGCCACCCTTACCAGCAGCATCCATACCTTCAAACACTAGAATTAGCCCAATTTTATTGTTTAATAAAAACTGCTGAGCATTTAACATTTCATATTGGAGTTCTTTTAATTTCTTTTTATACATCTTCTTATCTAGTTCAACTGATACATCTAGATTGTTTAAATTTTGAGCCATTAAAACTTCACTCCTTACATTTGAATATCCTTATTGTACTAAAGAAATATATGAATAACTATTCAAATGGTAAATTGTAGATAATTTTAGCGAAACAACACGATACATTGTTGAAAATTTCCGTTATAATGAAAATAAATAATGTCACAGTCCTATACTTATTTGTCTTTTCCCTATACAATTTAACACGAAGGGAGAGGAAAACATGCCTCGGTTTATTTTGATGACAGTATCTTTTATTGTCTCACTTATCCTAACCTTTTCATCCTTTTTCATGAAAATAAACGGTCAATCTTCGCTAGAAATCTCAAATCGTTTTCCTGTAATTTTTGCACCTTTTAATGTTAGTTATGTGATTTGGATTGGGGTTTACATGTTACTTGGTTATTGGTTAGTTATGAATATAAAAAAGACATCTATTAAACAGACTGTTCTCTTTAGTAGCATATGTATCATGCAGGCGCTAACGATTGTTGTTTGGCACCATGAATTATTTATCGTGTCAATTGGCAGTACGTTTATTTTAGTAGTGTATATATTTTTGTTGTACAATACGTACCCTCTCAGCGATAATTCACCCTCAGGTCGTTTACCCTTCTCGATTTACTTCGCATGGGTTACATTTATACTGATGACAAACGTAAGCTTTACGCTAACATCTTTTGAATGGAACGGTTTTGGCCTTAGCAATCCACTTTGGGCAGTTATTTTACTGACAATTGGGGTAGCAATCGCATTACATATTCGATTCCATCATTTTGATATTATGTACCCAAGTGTTTTTATCTGGTCCTATATTGGGGTAGCGTTACATAATGGTTTTGATGAGCTACTTGTGACAACGGCAGCCTTGTTTTTATGTGGTGTGCTACTTGTCGGTATATTATTTATTAAAAAAAATCCTGCCTACCAAAAATAAATTGGTTAGCAGGATTTTAGTTTTATTCTTCATCTAATGCCGTTAAGATGATTGGTTTATCTTTTGTAACGATAATTGAATGCTCAATTTGGGCAACTAATGATTTGTCTGGCGTAATGAATGTCCAGCCATCACCAGCTTCCACAATATGCTCCGCTTTCGCTGAGATGAAGGGCTCGACGGCAAGCACCATGCCTTCCTTCATAATTGTAGAATCCCATGCATCATAATAATTTAAAATATGATTTGGCTCATCATGTAAGGAACGACCTAAACCGTGACCAGTTAGGTTCATAATCACTGTTAAATCGTTGGCATATGCTTCACGCTCAACAGCTTTTCCGATTTGGTTTAATTTTGATCCAGCTTTTACTTTTGTCATCGCTCGATCGAAAGCACTTTTAGCTACGCGACACAGCTTTTCTTTATCTTCGTAGCCTTCACCAACTACAAATGAAATGCCAGTATCTGCAAAGTAGCCATTTAATGAACCAGATACATCTATGTTTACGATATCTCCATCTTTAATCACACGTTTACCTGGAATACCATGCGCCACTTCCTCATTAACACTAATACATGTATATCCTGGGAAATCATACTCCCCTTTAGGTCCAGAAACTGCTCCTGCTTCAGCAAACATACGGCCTGCAATTTCATCTAGCTCAAGTGTTGTTACACCTGGTTTTGTAGCTGCCTGCATTGCTTCACGAATTTCAGCACAAATACGGCCGATTTTTTTAAAGGCTTCAATCTCTTCTTGCGTTTTTACAATCATTTTTAACGTCCCTTTCATCTAATATCTACTATTTAATATAACATAACTTTCTATGCATAAAACGCTAAACGCTTTAAATATTATATGCCATCTTACATTGTAAAGTGCTGAAAATAGGCTCATTACCGTAACGTAGGGGTGATTTCCGTTCCGACTGGGCGCTTTCCTGGGGGCGTCCGATGAGCCGCTTTTGTTGTTGCTGTCGCTACGCTTTCGCACAGAAAACATCCGCTGCGCTCCAGGGTCTCGGGTCAACAGATGTTTTTTGCGCGAAAGCGAAGCGGCAGCGGCACCGATGTTGGTCACGAAGGCGTTATCACAGGATGTGATGGTTTTAGCCTTCGTTCCTCTATCGCTGATCCCCAAGGAGTCGCCCAGTCGTAACGAAGATCAACTTATTTGCATGACATAAATATACGCAATCCCTAACCTAGCTAAAAAAGCAACAATCCTACATTCAATTTAATAAAAATAAAAACCCTCCACTCATGTGAAGGGCATAATAGTTATGATTTTCGTTGCATTAATTGAGGAGCTGCTGTGAATAACAGAACACCCACAATTGCTGTTAAAATTGTTGCTGGTAGCATATATGTTCCATTATAAATGATGGAATAAATCCACGCATTTTGATCTCCAGCATACTCTGAGAAAAATACAGCGCCCGCAATGGTATGTGCTGCATATCGTAAAAATCCTGCTAATACAGTTCCTAGAATAATATAAAGTGCCATTTTCTTTTTGTTTAAATTTTTAGCAGCCTCGAGTACTGGTCGGCGAACAACGGCCGCTAAACCAACTACTGTGAAGGCAACACCATAATCGAGTAATCCTTGAAGCCAATGTATAATAAAGGCACCAAACATTGTTTGCATAACACCAATAAGTAAGCCTGTTGTCAGACCTGGCATAAGACCCCAACGAAATGCCATTAACATTATTGGCACCATCACTAGACTAACAGAGCCTCCTTGTGCCCATACTTGGAAGGAAACCTGATCGAGCACAAGGCCAATCGCTGCGAATATCGCAATTTCCACAAGCATTAAAAGTCTTTTTTTGTCCATAATTATTCTCTCCTTTGTTCCGATGTAGGATACAAGAGCAGGAATAGAAAACTGTTGGCAAATATGTCCCTATCTGGCATCAAAAAGGCTTAATCTCCATTCATCATGTTTTTAGTAGCTGAATAAAGATAAAAAACGATGCCAGGACAGAGCCTCACATCGTAAAAGTGTCGGTTTCTATCCACATCCCTACGCAAGTGTTAACTTACAGGTTCAAAGAGTCAAGGCATTACGTGCCCAGTCTCAGCTGACATCATCAGCTCCCCTTGTGGTCGTTACATCTTAATTTATTTGAACAATCTCATTGTACGCAAACACTGTTATGATTACAACCTCTTCCACATTATTTTTTGAAACTTTGCTGTTTTTCATGCGTAAATATTAAAAAAGGAGGTACAACTATGGAGAACCAAAAAATTTTATCTGCGTTTAGTTATCTCAGTATTTTTTTCGCCCCTTTTATTGTGCCATTAGTTGTTTACTTTATTTCAAAAGATAGCTACGTAAAGAGTCACTCTATTCGAGCACTAATATCACATTTAATTCCAGTCGGATTCGGAATTATCTTATTTGCAGTCTTTGTCATCTCAACCTTTTCATTTAACACTTTTGACCCAGATTCAAGTAGCAGTACTTTTCTTATTATTTGGTTTGCTTCATTCGCAATTTACTTACTCGTTTCAATAGGAATTCTTATTTGGAATATTGTTCAAGCTGTTCGCGTTATCCGATAATGTTATATTCGAACTAAACAAATAGTACCAATAGTTAAAGGAGCTGTTATTTTATGAAAGTATCTAAAGTTGTCAAAACCGCCGTAAAATTAGCACCTATCGTTATCCCAATTGTAAAAAAAGTAATCGCTACAAAGAAAGGAACGACTCCTAACGTAACTAAAAAATAACAAAAGGGCGTATTTCCATATAACGGAGATACGCCTTTTCACTTTATTTCACTTCAAAATATGTTTGACTATGACCATTCATTGTTTTTTCGACATGCAGAACTGCGGGCATTGTAGCTTTTAGCTCTGCAACGTGTGATATGACACCAATCATGCGTCCAGAATCTTGTAAATCAATGAGAGTGTCAATCGCCTTATTTAATGCTTCTTCATCGAGAGAACCAAAGCCCTCATCAATAAACATCGTTTCAATGCGGATGTTACCTTGAAAGCTTTGAATCACATCTGCCATACCAAGGGCAAGACTTAATGATGCATTAAACTTTTCTCCACCTGATAATGTTTTCACATCTCGTAATTGATCCGTATAGGCATCATATACATCTAACCCAAGCCCACTTTGCTTTGCATGCTTTTCTAATCGATCCGAACGTCGTAGCTCAAATTGACCATTCGATAAATGATATAGACGAACATTCGCTGCCTCTGTAATTTTATCTAAATAATTGATTTGAATATAACGCTCAAAGGACAGCTTTTTCGTATTCTGACCATTTAGCATTGCATAGAGTTCCTTAACTCGTCCCGCTTCTTTTTCTAGTGAGCGTATCTCCTGTTCCGTTTCCTCAACTTTTTCTATAAAGTCTGCGCAAGCTTTCGCAAATCTTTCCATCTGTTGCAATACTTTAAAAGCTTCCTCATATGTTACACGAAGCATCTCTAACTTTTCTTCCATTACCGTTAAATCTTGTTTCTCTTGTCCTTTAAGATGCTTCGTCCCCTCAGTAATTTGTACCTGCAATGTGTGTATTTGCAGAGTATAATCACTACAAACTTTCCGTAAAGCCTCTATTTGCAACACGCTACGCTTAGCAGCCGCAAATTCTTCATAGCTATCAAAGCCTGCTTCCTTCATGCTTACTGAAAATTGCTCGCGCTTTTCGTCCATTTTCAACTTTAATTCCTCATAAGCCTGTTTAGCTATTTCCACTGCCATTTTGGCATTATTCGCTGCTTCCTTGGCTGATTGTAGGTTTTGTTGGCTAGCATGCCATGCAGTTTGTAATGCAACCTTGTGTGAACCTATATCAGCAATCGCCTGCTTTAATGCTTGTAACGTCTTAAGATTTTCTGGAATATGCTTTTGTTGTTCTTCCACAATAGCTTGTTGTTTGGTAAATTCCTTCGTCTGTTCAGCTAAATATTGCTCTAGCTTTATTTGCTTTTCTTGTAGCTGCTCCATTCGTGCACGATGATCCTTTTGTTGCATGCGTACATCAGCTAATTGATTGCTCACTATTTTTAAGATTGTAATTTGTTGCTCTACATTTTGTAAGGAAGCTACAATTTGCGCTTGATTTGCTTGATCAATCTCATTAGTTTCTAACTGCTCTAGCGCCTCATGTAAAAGTTGCTTTGTAGAATTCAATAAAGCTTCTTTCTCTAAAAACTTGCGCTCATCAGTAGCTGCCTTTACTCGTAAAACTTCTACTTGTGCTAATTCGATAACCTCTAATTGCTCACGATGTGTTTCAAGATGTGTTGTACTACCGCACACTGGGCAAGGCTCCCCGTCCTTCAGCTGTTGTGCTAAAATACTTGCCTGGCTTGTAATCCATTGTTGCTCCAGCTCTTGAAGAGCCTGCTTACTTTCTTGATAGTGGACATTAGTAGTGAAGACATCCTGCTCCGTAGTCTCAACTGTTCTAGTGTATTTTTCAACTTGCGCGAGTAATGATACTTGCTCTTTTAGCTTTGGCAGCTGTTCTAAATACCCCTCATAGGGCTCCAGTTGTTTTTCATATTGTTCCATTGTTGTTGTTACTTGCTGAAATTGCATTTGTTCTTTTTTTACGATTGTACTATTATCTTCTACGGCTCGCTTTGCTGTTACAACATATTGCTCAGCTATTTGCATTTGCTGAACGTTTTTCTCATACGCCTCAAATTTCGGCAATAATGCTTGCAGCTGTAATTCTTGCTGTAAAACGTGCTGACGTTCAGGCTCTTTCGCCTCTTCCACGTTAAACTTCTCTTGTGCTATTTTTAACTGAGCTTCTGCGTTTTGCTGCTCCATAATTGCTTGCTGATAGGATTGTTCTTTATGATTTTGTTCAGCACGTAAGTCGATGCATTGTTGCTCAAGTATGACAAGTCGCTCTGCTTGCTCTGCCAATGTAATTTCACGTTCTTTTGCACTATATATCTCTTGTTCTTGTAGCAATGCCTGCAGACGGTTCTGACGATTGGTTTGCTCATCAAATTGTTCATTTAGCGTTTTCGCCATACTATAATATTCTTGTTCTTTTTGATGATGTGAATAAGCTTCTTTATAGCGCTGCTGTTCTACTTGTATACATTCAGTATAGTAGACCTGCTCCTCATCCAGAGCCTTCTTCAGCTGATGCATATTTTCGGTATTATTAGTAATGCAAGTAAATAAAGATGACGAACGCTGTGGTAAAGCGCCTGCAATTTGACCAAGAAGATGTTCCTTTAATTGTTGAGCACGCAGTAAATCACTTTCAGCTTCTTTCCGTTTCGCATCAAGTCTTTTTGTCATCGCACCAAAGCGATCTGTTTTAAAAATTTTGCGCAAAATTACTTCTTTATTCGTAGAATCTGAGGTTAACAGCTTGCGAAATTCACCTTGTGGCAGCATAACAATTTGACTAAACTGATCCTTTGTGAGGCCTATTATATCCTGTAGCTTTTTATCTACCTCAAGCGTTTGCTGCTTTTCTACAATACTATAATCAAGTGTGTCTCCTTTGATTTCAGCTAGTTCAATTTTCTTGCCAGTAACACTTTTGTTTTTTGCTTTAATATGACCTGGCTGACGTAAAATTTGATAGACTCTATCATGCATTTCAAAAACGAGTTCCACAGCAGTATACGCATCATCATCTGCAAACCCGCTTCGAAGCATAGCAGTATCCTGACGATCTTCACCGCTACCTGCTCCGTAAAGTGCATAGCATATAGCATCAAAAATCGTCGTTTTCCCTGCACCTGTTTTCCCGGAAATCGCAAATAGGCGATGCTCACCAAGCTGTTGAAAATCAATAACTTCTGTATTTTTATATGGACCGAATGCAGTAATCGTTAACTTTAAAGGCTTCATTTTACTGTCTCCCGCTCCTCATCTAATAATTCTTGTAGCATCTCTGTAAATAGACGCTCTGTATCTTGATCAGGCTGTATGCCAATTATTTCTGTAAAAAATGATCGGAATAAATCGATGTCTTCTACCTTCTCCGTTTCAATCGCTTGAATTTCATGTGGTATTTCTTGGCGTATTACTTTACGCTCCACATGCATGGCATGAGGAAACACTGTACGAATACGTTCCATCGGCGAAGCTACTGACGTCGTATCTGTTAAGCGTACAAATACATAATCATCACTTGGTGGTAATTGCAATAAATCATCCATCAAGCCCTCTACAACACGTAAATCTCGTCTCGCTATAAGCTTTCGTTTTGTGACAGTGATTTCTCCCTGTGTATCTAGCTCAACTATTAAAAAGCCCTTCTCATGTAAATGCTCAGATAAAGAATACTTCAATGGAGAACCAGCATATCGAATCGTTTCATTCAACACAAAATGGGCTTTATGTAAATGCCCAAGTGCCGTGTAGTTAAAAGGCTTAAATAACGTTGCATTTATACAATCCGAGCCTCCTATGGATAGAGGTCGCTCTGAATCACTAGTATTTACTTCCTCTTCGCCATACTTCGTCACAAAGGCATGTCCAACAAAAACATTACGTTTTGTCGTATCCATACATTGTGCAATATGGTCGATAATTTTTTCCATTGCATCTTGATGAGAGCGAATAGAATCATCCTCTAATATAGTGCGCACTGAAGCTGGCTCTGCATATGGTACGAGATGAAAATGCACTTCCCCATCCTCATCATGTAAAACTATCGGTGCATGGTCTTTCGTAAATTGACCTTTAATATGTAAGCCACTATCGCTCATTAAACTACTTCCAAAATTCAATCGACCTGCACTATCGTGGTTCCCAGCAACTGCTAACACAGGAATTTTCTTCTCAAGTACAATTTCTGCAAAAATATCATTTAGTAAATTAACTGCCTCTATAGGGGGCATCGAACGGTCATATAAATCACCTGCTATAATGATTACATCCGGTTTTTCCTCATCAATGGCTAGCATAAATTGCTGTAAAATATAGTGTTGATCTTCCGTCATGTAGACACCTTGTACAAGTTTCCCTAAATGCCAATCTGCTGTATGAAATATTTTCATTCTTTGCGCCTCCTGTCTATTTTATTTTATCACGGCTGATGGATTGATTGTTTTTCCTTTTATTAGTTTGAAAATTATAATGAGGCTCCTAACCATAATAGGGGTTGATTTCCGTTTCGACTGGGCGTTTTCCTGAGGGCGTCGATTCTATCCTTCGTTCTGGGAATTCTATCCGTCACTCCGGTTCTATCCTTCGCTCCGAGGATTCTTTCCGTTTCTTCGACTGTTCTATCCGTCGCTTCAAGGATTCTTTCCGTCGTTCTGACTGTTCTATCCGTCACTTTATCGATTTACATAAAAAAGAGCATCATTGCCGATGCCCTGTTGTAAATATTTAATATTGAAATGTTCATTATGACCGAATTGCTCTAACCTTTTCCATAAAAGCAGCATATCCTTTAAAACCTTGGATGGTGCGTGCAGTAGGAGTTGGCTTTTCTTTTTCTTCTTGTTTCTTCTCAGCCTTCTCTTGTTGTTCTAAAATCTGTTCAAATGATATAGGTTTAGGCTTTGGCAATTCGTTTGAAGAAATGGCTAGAGCTTTACTTCCACTATACCCATTTAAAAATGCATTGGCCATTTGGCGGTAGCCTTCAAAATTTGGATGTACATCAGAAATATTCGGTAAAAGGTTCGTAGCGTTTAACCCAAAAGCATTATACACATCTACATAGGTTGCTCCAGCATGCTCTGCCTGTTGCTGTAAAATCGTATTTAACTTTATAAGCTGTGCATTTGTTCCTTCTTTTTGCGTAGCGTGAACATTTGGGTAAGCAAAATAATAGCCCATAACATAGACCTTTGATTTAGGTGCTCGCACTTTCAATTCCTCTAAAATCTCTACCATATTTTTTCTGGCAACGTTTAATGCATAATCAGTTTGTAGCTGTGAAAAGGCTAATGTACCAGCACTTGGATTGACCTGCACTAGTCGCAGTAAATCATTAGCACCTGCCGAAATTGTAATCAGTGTTGCATCAGCTAATAAGTCACTTGCTTCCTCTGATTTTACTCGTTTCAAGACATCATCTGTTGTAAAGCCTGGGAAAGCTAGCTCCTTCGTGTAGACACTCAATTGCCCAGTCATTCCCAATCTCATGGCGATTAAATCACTATAGCCTGTATCAATCTGTTGATAAGGTGTTTGACCAGCTGCTAAGGAATCTCCAATGGACAAGTAGTTTTCAGTCTGAGCAAAAGCAGATGAAACACCTAATGCCATCATAAATATTGCTGCACCAATTATGATTAGTAATCGTTTCATCTGCCCAGCTCCTTTTCTTTACTTAAAAAGCCCAGCTACCTTTGCGGAAAATTGGCTCTACAGTTCCATCTGGTAAAATCCCGTCAATGTCCATCTCACCGCTGCCAATCATAAAGTCCTCATGTGTTACTGAAATATTTGCACCTAACGCTTCAAGCTGTCCGTTTTCTAAATCTCTTCCGCCCTCTAAGCAAGTTGGATAAGCTTCACCAATCGCTAAATGGTTCGATGCATTTTCATCAAATAATGTATTGAAATATAAAATCTCCGATGCAGAAATTGGTGATTCATGCGGTACAAGTGCGACCTCACCTAAATAGCAAGAGCCTTCATCTACATTAATAAGCTCCTGTAATAAATCATGGCCTACCTGTGCTTCAGCCTTAACAATTTTTCCTTCTTCAAATGTCAGTTTAAAGCCATCGATAATATTCCCTTGATAAACTAATGGTTTTGTATTGCTTACATAGCCATTTACACCTTGTTTCATCGGTAACGTATAAACCTCTTCTGTCGGCATATTAGCAATAAAGATAGTATCATCTGGCGTTTTACTACCTCCAGTAAGCCATTTATGCTGTGGCGCTAAGGCAATTGTTAAATCAGTACCTGGCGCTGTATAGTGAAGCTTTGCATATTTTTTATTGTTCAGTAGGGCCGCACGAGATTCTAAATTTACTACGTGTTCACGCCAGTTTTCAACAGCATTGCCTTCACCGATACGAACAGTTTTAAAAATGGCCTCCCATAATGCTGGTACTTGTTCCCCAGCTGCTAAGTTCGGGAATACTTTCGATGCCCACTTTGGTGAAGGGACGGCAACGATAGACCAAGCTATCAAATCCTTCATCACGGCGTTGCGATAGTTTTTCAGTGCAGCTCCTGACACCTTTTGATGTGTTGCTAGACGGTCCGCTGGAATACCAGTCAATTTATCTGGATCTGCGGCGTCTATCCATAATAGTGCCCCTTTACGTTCGATCAGCTCATCTCGCATTTTGACTACCCATTCTGGGAAACGATTAAACTCTTCATCTGAGGCATGCTCAAAATAAGCACGATCCATTTCATCATCTGAAAAATTAACATGAACACGTCCTGCCCCAGCTTTATAAGCCTCTTTCACAACTAAACGGGCGAAATCTAGTGCATCCACTGATGTATTGACTAATAAGTATTGCCCTGGTTGAATATTGACACCGACTTTTACCGCAAGTTCTGCATATGCTTGTAATTTTTCTTCAAAAGTCATATTATTTACCTCGCTTTTGTCCAATTGTTTTTGAATTTCCTTCCACTAGCTCGCCATCATGCCATATTTTTTGGACAGGCTTGCCAGGAATTTCCCTTGTCCATTTTTTATACGTTTTTTCATCACGATAAGATAATAACGTCAATACTTCACCATCTGCTCCGGCACGACCTGTACGGCCAGAACGATGCAAATATTGCTCAATTGTTCTTGGGACATCGACATGAATAACATGTGTTAAACCTGCAATATCTAAACCACGTGCAGCAATATCTGTAGCAATTAAAATACGCGCATCTCCTTTACGGAATGCATCTAACGCCTTTTTACGTTCTTCTTTTTTCATGTCAGAGTGTAATGTTACTATCGGTGCCGAACGGTATTGTAATTTCGTTTCTTTCATCAGCAATTGATCGATATTGTTGACGAAAGCTAATGCACGTAATCCTTCTGTATGCGATAGTCGGCGTAGGAAATCGGTTTTATCTCGCTCCTCAACTTTCACGAAAGAGTGCACAACTTTACCAACCTTTAACATATCTTCAGGTTTAATCTTGAAGCGTACTGGCTCGAACATCATACGACTAGCCACTAATTCAATTTCTTCCGTAATTGTTGCTGAAACAACAACTACTTGTCGCCCAAATGCTGAATTTTCGATAAAGGATTTTACGACAACACGATATTCACGACTTAGTAACTGATCGCACTCATCTAAAATAACTGTTTCAATTTCTTTTAGCTTTAATTTCCCAGCGCGTGCTAATTCGTTTAATCGGCCTGGTGTTCCTACAACAATCGTCGGTTTTTTCTTTAACTTTTCGATTTGACGTGCAGAGTTTGCGCCACCAATTAGTTGTTGAACCGTAATATCAGAACCTGCTGTCCATTCACGGATAACCTCTACAATTTGCATTGCTAGTTCCTGTGATGGGGCTACGATAAGTCCTTGTGTTTGTTTTTTTGAGCCGTTTACTTTATTTAGTAAAGGAAGTACATACGCTAAAGTCTTCCCCGACCCTGTTGGTGATTCGGCTACAATATCATTGCCCTCAAGCATTGCTGGAATCATTTCGTCTTGAATTTTCATCGGCTCTTCAAATTTCCATTTTGCTTGTAAATCTTCATTTAATAAATTTATTACTGACATGTAATTTCCCACCTTCTATCTGCTTGACATTAGTTTAACACACTAATCATTTTCCTACTTCATATGTACGTAAACCATTGTATAATCGTTTCAATAATCTACCCTAAGTACAATGCGCTAAAGTACTCGTTTACAACCGGCTCGAGGGATCAAAGCGACCTTAGGGATGTTGCGCTTTAGCCTAGACGAAAACTATGTCTTTGGTGATCCTAACAATAAAAAAATCTGCTCGATTTATGCACGGGATTTGTAAGCCTTCAAGCCCTCACAGACATTTGAGCTGCTTTGAAGGTTTACGGCTTACCCACAAAAATGCGAGCAGATTTTTATTTGGTTAATTCAATTGTTAATCTACTATTTCATAGCCACATGCTAAAATAGCACGTTCTGCTAAAACAATTAACGAGTCGATATATTTATCACTTAACTTTAAATCTCGATTGACGATAGATAATTCTGTACATCCTAACACGATACGATCACAATTAAGTGCAAGCATTGCCTCTTCTATCGGCAACCAATCCTCCTGAGAGACATCCTTTCCAGCCTTTACATAATCGTAAATAATAGACATGACTTTTTCTTTCATTATATCGTCTGGGACAACTGGTGTAATGCCATATTCCTCTAAAGCATCTTGATACATGCGTGAAGTTAATGTGCCTGTTGTCGCTAAAATACCGACACGCTCTGCCCCTAAATCATAGGCACGCTTTGCAGTTTCACGAATCATATGTAATACGGGAACGGGAGAGCCTTCAATGATCTCGTCATAAAAGGTATGTGCCGTATTACATGGAATAGCAATCACATCTGCCCCAACAGAAGCAAGTTTTTTTGCATCTGTAACTATCACTGGAACTGGATTTTCCTTTGTATTATCTAAAATAAAAGCAGTACGATCAGGGATATTCGTATCGTTATCGATAATTGTATGTAGATGCTCCTGATCCTTCGTTGCCTTCGTACGTCTTACAATCATTTCTCCGATAAACATCGTTGCAAGTGGACCAACGCCACCAATTATACCTAAAGTTTGTTTTTTCATTAGTTTGACAGACCTTTGTTGTTAAAATATTTCTTATATTGGCGATAAAAGCTTAAATTATCTAGCGTTATATTCAACCAACGCTTCGCATTCATATCCTTATAATTAAAGATGGAATCCGTAGCCATTCCTTGGCGAATAAGACTTTTCGCTTCAATCACAAGCTGTTCATTTTGTACATATTTAAAGAGGACACCATTCGGCACAATTGTCCAAAGATGCTTGTTCTGAACATAAGTTAGCTGTTGCTTGCTTCCGCGGATAAAATCATCCGCAACATATTGCATTAAATTATAGCCACTTGCTGTCACATAATAATTTGAAAGCTCATTATGTAATTCAATACTTAATAGCTTATATTGACCGTCACGTTCATCATACTTCATATCAAACGTGGCAAAGCCTTGGAATCGTATTTCCTCTAAAATCAATTTCACGCGGTCCATTAAGTCTTTATCGTATGCTGTCATTATGGCTACATAGCGCCCAATCCCCTCTGGAGAATGCTCCTCTAAAATAGGGTTACCTACAGATAGCAGCTTTACCTTACTATCTTGCCCAACATAAGCATTTACGACACACATATGAGCATCTTCGCCAGGAATATATTGCTGTACCATTAAGTCATCTCGGTATGCCGATTCCTTATAAATAGCATGGAAAATAGCATCCTTTTCGTCGTTATCTTTTGCAATATACACTTTTTTCTTGCCTGGAAAAATACATGTAGCATACTTTGTCATATTCAAAGGTTTAATGACAACTGGGTATTCAAAAGGGATGTCAAATTCCTCGTAATCATTAACGGTGCAAACATGCGTTGCCGGATAGTGAAAGCCGAACTTCGCACAAAGTTCATACATACTCTCACGCGTTAAAAGCTCGTTAGCAAGGTTTGCATCCACATAAGGAACGACAAAATACTGAGCTAGCTCCTCTTTATGTTGCACAATTTTTTTTACATAAAATTCATCGCAGGCTAATAACAGTAGCTTTTTATCTGCAAATTCCTCTGCAATTGCCTTTAAAGCAACGACAAAACGTTCTTCAATATGGAGTCTTGGTACTTCACGAAATGTTAATAAATCACTCTGTTGTATTTTTTCCATATTTATATGATTTAATGCAAGTGGTTTAACGCCATAGGATTCGTAAAATGCTCTTGCCATACCGTAAGCATTCATTTCATCTCCTAATAAAATCGGTAAAAAAGCGTGCTCAATGGCCATTCTACTCAACTCACTTTAGCTTTTTTAGGCTCTCACCATAACGCGGGGTTGATTTCTGTTCCGACTGAGCGCTTTCCTGGGGATTCCAAGGAGTCAACCAGCCTTCACGTCAATCAACTTATATACATGGCATACTATTTAACAAATGTCATCCCCAATTTTTGGTGATGAGCCTTTTTTTTAGTGTAACATACTTTCCTTGTACTCCTTATAACTCTCGTTGAAGTCATTTATGAACTGCTACAGCTTGTTTACCTAACTCTCGATAGCTTTTAAAGAATTGATCCACATTATAAGTAACAAAGCCTTTTAATGGGTCCATGACAACTACTTTATCACCTAAATGCCCAGTTAAGACAACAGCATGCAAGTTCATATACGCGGCACGTGGCTCTGTTTCACCTTCATATATCCAGCCCCTAGCCGAACTTGGTTTTGATGCTGATAAATCCAATGTCACCCATGTCACAACTGGTACTCCCTCTCGGACAAGCTGTAAAATTTCGTCCTGTGAGGCATTGCTCATATTTGTGACACGTAAATCTGCCTGTTTATCGGCTATTACTGCTTCTGCCGCCTTTACAATCGGAGCTGCAAAGACATACATACCGTGTGCTTTATCACGAGGATTACCTGCAAAAGCCTGTGCTGGATTTGGACCAAAACGTTGTCCGTCTACCGTACGTATATCTTGCTTTGGTAAATAGTTATCAGCCATTTCAAGCTTCGTAACATTCATACCATAATAATTTAATACAGCTGTCAACGATGTAATTTCACAGCCATGCGGTAGTTCAGGATTTTGCATAACCACTGGTACATCTAGCTCCTGCTCGTCCCTTGAAAAATGTGTTTGCAATCGATAATATGGCTTCGTCGCATCATACGTAAAATGTTCGATTGTCGTATAGCCATCATTTTTCGTACTATTTTCAAGCGTAGTTGCAGCAATAGCATATTCCCGACCCTCTATAAGTTTCGAAAATTTTGCTTCGCCCTCTTCTGAACCAACCGCATCCTCCACTACTTCACCTGACTTTATATCTGTGGCAGTTATGTAAAGGTTAGGAATTGGTGCACCACTATTAAACTCTACCGTTAACACAGTTAATTCACTCTTTTGCCTTTGCTGTGAAAACTGATTGCAACTCGAAAGTAGCATGATTATCATAATACCTATTAGTAAAAGGCGTTTATACCCCGTCCACAAGACAAATTCCGCTCCTATCTTGTTTGAAGACAAAACTTCAATTCTATTATTTCAATTTGTCGTAGACTCTATTATACGCTAATTTCATAGACGTTCCTATTTTAATGAATTCACCCTTTATATGTGAGGTCGTAGCCCTATTCATTGGCTCTAAATAACGCTCATTCAAGGTTTTACTAGTTTTGCTACTTTCGAGTTTCACCAAACATTTTACACGTTCAATTTAGCGCGTGCTTACTTTTGGACGCAATGTATGTTTCAAAACTTTACCCGATGCATTACGTGGCAATTCTACTAAAAATTCAATTTCATGTGGCACTTTATATTTCGCAAGCTGAGTCCGACAATAAGCCAATATTGCCTCTTCATCGAGGGACTTTCCTTCCTTCAAGACGACAAACGCTTTCGGAACTTCACCATATACTTCATGTGGTAAACCTACAACTGCTGCTTCTAAAATTTCTGGTAACTGATATAAAACCTCTTCTACCTCGATAGGATAAATATTTTCGCCACCACGAATGATCATATCCTTTTTACGATCTACAATATAGAGATAGCCTTCTTCATCAAAACGCCCTAAATCTCCTGAATAAAGCCAGCCGTCTTTAATTGCTCTCGCTGTTTCTTCAGGATTGCGTAAATAGCCTTTCATCACCTGTGGTCCTCTAACACAAATTTCTCCTACCCCACCTGCTGGCACAGATTCACCATAGCTATCGACAACACGTACGTTTGTCTGTGTTAATGGTTTTCCCACTGAGCCAATCTTTGTCAATGCATCAGCATCTAAAAGGGAAGTTGCCGCAGGAGAATTTTCAGTTTGTCCATACAGGTTTTGTACTTTCACATTAGGGAATGTCTCTTTCACTTGCTTCACAAGCTCATAAGGCATCGGTGCTGCCCCGTAACATAATAAACGTAAATTTTTAAATGCATGTTCCTTAAAGTTAGGTGTATTTAAAATAATTGTATACATTGACGGAACACCAAAGAAAATTGTCGCAGCTGTTGAGGCAAGCTGTTCTAATGTATTTGTCGGAGAAAAAGCCTCTTCTATCACAACAGTACCACCTTTATAAAACATCGGCATCGCAAATACATGAAGCCCTGCACAATGAAATAAAGGCGTACAAATAAACATTCTATCCTCATTGGTCATATCCATAGATGACGACCATATATCCGCAGTTGATACGATATTTTGGTGAGTTAGCATAACTCCTTTTGGTTTACCGGTCGTACCAGAAGTATACATAACAACTGCTGTATCATGAGGTTCCAATTTGACAGCTTTTCTTTGACCTGTATAGTTCACAATTACCTCTTTCATTTCTTTAAACCCTACAATATGTTGAAACGGATATGAAATATTTGCAAGTACATCTTCTAATCTCTCATCATAAATAAGTCCTTTAGCTTCTGAATGATTAAAAATAAATTCGACCTCTGGAGCTGCTAATTTTGTATTAATAGGCATGACAACATAGCCCGCTAACTGTACACCGATATAAGCAATTAAAAATAAATCTGAATTAAGCGTGTATAATGCAATCACATCATCTTTTTCAAAACCTTGCTCTTGTAAGTACGCTGCAAAATTTTCTACACGTTTATAAAAATCGCTATAGCTCATCTTTTTTCCATCGTATAACGTTGCAACTCCTTTTGGTTGTTGTATAGCGTATTTTTGAACAATTTCTGTCATTAACATCGTCATCAAAAGCCCCCCAAATTTTTAATTATTCCTAACCTTGATACCGTGTAGACAAACTATTAATCTAATTATAAATTTCAGAAAATTACAATTATATTTTATCAAGCTATAAAAAAGTTAGCAATTTTTCTACACATTCAAAAATATGACAAATCCATAACAAAATATACTTAGACATTTGGTTCATCATCATAACGTGTAGTTGATTTCCGTTCCGACTGGGGGTGTCCGTTGAGCCGCTGATCCTCAAGGAGTCGCCCAGCCTCCACTCCAATCAACTAATATACAGGGCATATATTTAAAAAATGTCATCCACAACTTTTGGTGATGAACCAGACATTTTACTTTTCTATCAATTTCTGTTAGGTGTATGATGTTTGTACAATTATTTTTAGGAAAGGTCTGGTTAAAATGCTGTACGCACTTTTAGGAGATTTACATTCTAATTTAGAAGATACTAAGGCAGTTCTAGCCCATATTCAGCAAACTGCGAAAGAGGCAAGGGTATTGGGATTAGGTGATTTATATGAATGTACTGTAAGTAAGAAAAAGGCACAAACAATGTCGGGTTTACCGCTACAAAAAGCTGCGATAGTGGAAAATGATTTTGAAAACTTACTAACATTCCCCTCTATTCGTGGTAATCAGGAGGAGCGTATTACACATGTAACTGGCATCGAACGTTTTACAGAGCTGCCTGAAACAATGGAGATTGATGGTGCAACACTTATGCATGGACATCAATTTCAATGGAATGTGACATGGCAGCCTACATTTCCGCCATTCAAAAAATCGCTTCTTTTCTTCGGACATAGTCATGAATCTGGTCTTTATCATCGCAATAAAAAGTTACCTATTCGTATTCGCTTTGGCCAACCAATCGCATTACAAGAAAAGCAGTACGGCATTAATGTTGGTTCAGTTGTCAATCACCGTGAGTGGTGTCTCTATGATAGTGATAAACGAACAGTAACATTTATGTGTGCTCCTTCTGTTGAGAAGGCTAGTGTTTAAAGCTTACTTGCGAAAGAAAAAAGGCTTCCTGATTAAAGGAAGCTCGTTCCTGCGGGGCTTTCAGCGCAAGTTCATCCCGCAAAAGTCGCCACTCTCCGTGAAAAATCAACGATCATCATTAGTTTAAGAGCCCATTTAGTACTCTTGATCGACAATTTTCCACTTCACTGATATACATCTTATTCAAAAAAAAACGCTAAAATCGACCTCGATTCTAGCGTTTTTTCATTTCGCAAATGTCCTTTGTAACAAAGCATGGGACAAATTAGCAATTTTCGCAATCCTTTAAAGCATCCAGTAATTTTTCCATTTCACAAATACGATCGCACATAGTTTGAATCATATTTCGAAGGATCGGTATTAATTCTTGGCAAATACAGAACCTTAAAACGTTTTGCGCTAGTCGAACTCCTCCCTGATGATGAACAATCATCTCTCGAAGATAGTTTATATTAATGTTATTGGAAACTGGTGGTAAACTCATAGCTTTGAACATTGCTTCGGTAATTTCTTTAAATGCACACATATATTCGTATAATTCATATTCCGAATTTTGCACGATACAGCATCTATTTTGTATCGCTTCTAGACATTCAACGGTTTCTGTACTTGTTGCTATTATTTCTAATGCGAGATTTTGCACGGGTATATTAGTTGTGTATCGTAAAACATTTTCTGACATTTTAATTGCAGCTACTTGATGCGGTATTATTTGCTTAATAAAATTTTCTGAAACACTACATGTAATGGTCACATAGGTCATGCCCTGAATCATTTTATCGAGGATCCTTTGGTATTCCTCTAAATAAGCCTGTGTTACATTACTGAGTTCAATTGGTTTAGTCATTAGACACACTCCTTTCAGAGTAATATATGTCCGATAGGTTGTTGTGCGGTAGACAATTGTACCAACCGATCTCTATTGTTTCGTAAGAGTAATTGAAGTATTTTTAAGGCCAAAACGATTAATCTTTTTTATATGTATCTAAGCACTTTTGACAAATACATTGCTCTTGGGGTACTTTTTCAAAAATTTTCTCAGGAAAGCTTTCTGTCATACACCAGCAATCCTTTTGCCCTTTTACTAGCCCACAATGATTTTCTTGTCCACATAACGGACAACATTTTTCCTCCATTCGTACACCTCCTTCATATACTTTATATTGTAAAATAAAGTGACGACATAATCAGGCTTTTACGGGATAAAAATAGAGGAGTACCTAATTTTAATGTGGTACCCAAGTCAAGGACAAACTAAAAAAAGAAATTAAGCAGCTAAGAGATGGTTTCTGTATTGTACAGGAGCCATCCTTTTTAGATTCCATTGATAACGATAATTATTG
>NZ_LIYL01000066.1:0-1895 GCF_001278875.1 Lysinibacillus sp. FJAT-14222
TTATACATTCTATAAACCTGCGAAAGTGGCTGATAAAGCAAAAGATGGAGCAAAAATTATAGAAAGTCAGGCAGAGCGAATCAAAAAAAATGTAGATGAAAGTGCAAGAGCAAGAGATAGTTCTAAGTTTGATGACTATGCAAAAAAAGAAAAAGAGATTTTAGAAAAACAGCGTACAAAAAATATTGCTCAAAACGGAAAGAATGTGCTTAATAATTATGATATATCTAAAGCATATGTGAAACCAAAGCATCTTGCTACATCGGGTGGAAAGGCCAGGAAGTTTGTGGGAGATACAAAAGCAGAAGCAGAGGCTATACTTAGAGATGCTATGAAAAAAAGGTGATGTTAAAGGTATATTAGACAATGGCTTGACCGGTCAAGGTCAACAGTCATATTCTATATTTTTAGATGCAGGAAAGCCCGTTGGAACTAAAGGAGAAAATTTAATAAAAGTTGTTCTTTCTGAAGACGGTGGTATGCTTAGTGCATATCCGGTTATTTCAGTAAAATAAGGAGGGAACTTTATGGATGTAATAAAAAAATTTTTAGATGTAGAGATTTCTGATCAAGAGATGTACGAAGAAATTTATAATTTTATTAATTCACCACATGTTAGAAGTGGTGAATTTGAAGCAAATGAATTTATTATAAAAAAAATGGATTCACTTAATTTTTTTATTTACTTAGAGTATATATTTCCTAATGATGGACATAGGGAGATTTCATGTTGTACTTCAATATATAGGGATGATTTAAATACAAAAATTAATGAATATGCCATTAGGTATGGATACACATTAAAAAGTTAAATGTTTAATATTTAATCTGTGTTTGATTGTATCTTTTAAGGGTTTTTTTACTAACATATTTGCTTATTTGATCATATATATTTGAACCATGAATAGTGACACCATCAAAAGTGATCCTATTCATGGTTTTTCTGTATTTAATCCGCTCCAATTTGAATGGGATGTTCAACTTTCTGAAAAAGAAATGAGAGAGTGGGGGAATACAAAAAATGGTGATAAATATATTAACGTTGCACCTGATGGAACACTTTCACACTAACTTAAAATAGGAGGTATTATGTTTAACTGTGTCTGTTTTGATGCATCAGAAGACGGAGCAGACCTTGAATCTGCCCTAGACGTCATGGGCATGATCCCTCTTGGTGGGGGTGGTGCTTAATGGCGAAGAAGGGGAAAGGTAAGAGTAAAGGCTTTTTTGGAGCGATATGCAGCCTCCTTGGTAGTATCCCTGCTGTTAAGAGTGCAAAAAAAGCAGCAAGAAAGGCCTTAAAAAAAGCAAATCAAAAAGGCGAAAAATAAATTAAAATTAAAGAATCTCTTCAAAAAGCCTAAGAAGAAGCGTAAGAAAAAGAGAGGTAAGCTTTTTACAAAGGCCAGGAAGCTTAGAAATAGGCTATCCAGGAGAAAATTGGCCAAGAAGTTTAAACGGGCTGCGAAAAAAGCAGCTGTTAAGAAAGCAACTAAAAAGGCCAACAATGCGGCCAAAGCTGCTGTCAAACAAGTCAAAAAGAATGAAAAAGCTCAAAATCTTAAACTATTTTCTATGGGGTTAAATCACATTCCTATTTTTGGGAATATCAAGACTCTATATGAAATGACCACTGGAAAAGACATGATTACTGGACAAAAAGTGGTAATTCCAAAAGGTGGATCAAAGTATATAAATTTAGAAAGCTCCTGTCCTGTGCCTCAGAATAAAGGTAAAACTAAAAAAGAAAAAGAACGTGAAATAATAGACAAATTTATAGAAGAACAAAGAAATCATGAAAAGAAACTATTAAAATCCACATTTAATTTCTTTTTCGAAGATATTGAAACAATGTTAAGTCCTGACTCAACATGGAAAGAACGAGCTGAAGCTGC
>NZ_LIYL01000055.1:0-1808 GCF_001278875.1 Lysinibacillus sp. FJAT-14222
CGGTGTTTGTCAATATAGTTGTCGCATTTAGTTACTTTAGTATTTTGAAAGATTGGATGAATCCCCATGTTCAGTCAAGGCTACCGCGCTGCGCTTGCTGGCCTGGTGATTAAGATTGAAAGAAAAAGCGTGCTTTCAATCTTAATCACCAGGGAATTGGGGACTATTATGGTTTTTTCACTAATTCGGTTTGCCCCTCATCTCGCATTGGATTGAGTGCTACTTGTTCATTCGGTGCCCAATTTCTTGTACTTCGTGTCCAACGCTCCGGATGCTTCTCCTTCGCAGCCTCGTACACGTCTTTTCGCTTTTCTAATAGGGCTACGTGTTGGCCCGTATGACACTGCACTGGTGTTACAAAATTCAGCCCGCTATGCAGGTGAATCTCGTTGTACCAATGGACAAATTGCTGTGCCCATTGTCTTGCTCTTTTAAGTGTTTCAAAACCTTTGTGTGGAAAATCTGGTCGATACTTGAGTGTCCGAAACATCGCCTCTGAGTAAGGGTTATCGTTACTCACACGTGGTCTTGAAAACGAACTTTGAATGCCCATTTTCTCTAGTAAACCTAGGAATGTCGCGGCTTTCATTGGACTCCCATTGTCGGAATGTAACACAAGTGGTTCGCCTTGGATTTTTTCACTGATTACTGCTTTTTTCACGAGTGTTTCGGCGTGTTTGGCCTCTTCAGTTTCCCATACTTCCCAGCCAACTACCTTTCTACTAAACAAGTCGATAATTAAATAGAGTCGATAATATAATCCTTTCACTGGTCCTCCGAGCCAAGTGATATCCCATGTCCACACTTGATTTGGCGCTGTTGCCAGATGACTTTCTGGGATTCTTCGCTCTGGCTTTTGACTACGTCCTCGATGATGCTGCATCTTTTCTTCACGCAATATACGATAAAATGTCGATTCTGATGCAATATAGGTCCCTTGGTCCGCAAGCCTTGGCACAATTTGTGTAGGTGGACAATCCGCATATTTCTCTTGCTTCAAAATTGTTAGTATTTCCTCTTTTTCTTCTTGTGACAACTTGTTTTTAGGTGTAGGACGTTTCGTAAGTGGGCGCTGATCAACCTTCACACACCCATTGGATGTCCAGCGTTCATACGTACGTACACTAATGTGTAGTTCCTGACAAGCTTTCGCTAATCGCGCACCATTTTGATTGGCTTCTTGGATGAGTTCTATAGCTAATGCGCGATTTGATGGGCTAATCATTCGTCCTCGTTGTCCCCCCAAATCGCTTGGGCCTTTTTTCTAAGCAGTAGTAATGCAGCAGCTTCCGCAAGTGCCTTTTCCTTCTTTTGTAGCTCTTTTTCCAATTGCTTTGCACGCTTTTGTTCTTCCTTCAACGCGCCATTCAACTGTTTCGTTTGATCTGATGTTTGACCATTTGCTTGAAGGCATACATTGCGCCAAGCTTCAATTTGTTCGCGATACAACCCTTTCTTACGGCAATACTCCGACAACTCAAGCTCATTCATCGCGAACGTCTCCATCACGATTAAAAACTTATCTTGGCTATTCCATTTATCACTGGTTTGACCATTTCCAGGCGTTGCCACACCAGCTGCACGCGCTTCTTTACGCCACTTGTATAACGTCACTTCTGTAATGCCTTCTTCTTTCGCAATTTGCGCCACTGCTTCGTTATTCGGTGGCATCATGCGTTTAACAATTGCTTCTTTTTGTTCTTGCGAATATCGCACTCTATTTCTTCCTGTCATATCGATCGACCTCCGTGTTATTTACTTAACTATAACACTAAAGCATCCTACGACATCTATCCTAACAGAGGGGG
>NZ_LIYL01000047.1:0-1608 GCF_001278875.1 Lysinibacillus sp. FJAT-14222
CCATAGCTGTCAACTTAAGATTTTAAAAAATATCCAATTGATTATTTTTTTAATGAACAATGAGTTTTACGTTTATAGAAAGAGGGAAAGTATTTTTGGGAATACCAAATAAACTACCCTTATAGATATGGTAATTTTTGGTTATTCTATATAAGTTGAAGGCGTTTAAAGGCTGTCCCCTTGATGGATTTCGGTTTCCTAGCGGTTTTTAGAAGTAATTGAGTAGCTGCTTGGACTATGTCTTTAAACGACTGCCCTTTTTTTATACTCATTTCGTAAAGTTTAGGTAAAACGACTGTAGCGATACTGCTTGTAGCGACCACTTCACTAATTTCTACTTGTTTCTCTTCCCAAATGAAATTTCTCAATTGATACGCAATCAATTGGCTAATTAAATAGACGAGGATGGTGCCGTATAAATGGCAGAGCCACCTTTCCTTCTTCATCACTTTGAAATGGTCTATTTCCAAATTAGACTTCCATACTTTAAAAGTTAATTCGACTTGCCAACGCAAGCGATATAATTCAACGATTTGACGTGCAGAGATCCACTCGGGCAGATTGGATATATAAATGGTAATGCCTGCTAAATCACGCACCACTTGTTTTGGTACCTTTCCTGATTTGACAGCCCGGCGATTAATTTTTTGGATTTGTTGTTCCTCACGGTGCTCATTATGCGAAAAAATAATACAGCGGGCTGGAAAATGGGCATCTCGTCCAAAATAAACTTCTTCTAATTCTAAATATTCTCCTGGTACTAACTTTTCACAAAGCGCCACTAAATCAATCCGATGATACAGACTACTTTGAATCACTTTGCCATTTGGATGATACGATGGGAATGGATTTTTAAAAGCTACATACCCGTCTGTTCGCACTTTTGAGATAAAAAATGCTTCTTTGCTCTCTATCTTTTTAAAATTTTCAAAGCTAAAGTAACCTAAATCTTGCATACAGAGTTCATTCTCTGTAATAAATGGAATCCTACTGGCGCCCATCTTAGCATCATTGATATTTTGGAAAGCAACGTGAAGAAATGTCGATTGACCAGAAAGAATATCGTATTCAAACTGAATTTTCGCTGATGCTTGTTGAGTTTTTTGTGTGCGTTTTTTGAAACGTTCTGGCACGCTAACGACAGTGGAATCCAATACACGAATACTTGAAAACGGCCATGAATCCGTCAAAGAGAGCGATGGGAGCTGTAGTTGTTGTTGTTCGAGTAAAAACTCTTGAATGAGCCGCTGTAAAAAAGCTGTGGCTTCAGGTGTGAATTTTTTATCTACAGCTGCACGACTAATCAAAATATCTTGTTCTGTTAGTAATTTTGTACATAGTTCTTGAATCGTACAGTCTACTAAATTACCGTGAACATGAAAAAGTAAAGAAAGAAAATCGCTAGCTGTTACAAGGCGCTTTCTTTTGATGAAACCAGTTTCCCTTGCGATTTCATCTACTCTTTCAGGGCGAATGAATTCAAATAACTTTTGGAGTAACTGTACATGTTTTGGCATCATCATAAAAAAACTCCTTTCAAAAAGTTAGTAATTATCTATACCAACTTTTTAAAAGGAATACACATTTTTCTTAAGTTGACAGCTATGG
>NZ_LIYL01000037.1:0-1445 GCF_001278875.1 Lysinibacillus sp. FJAT-14222
TGAAGTGACCCCTAAAAGTTAGACACGGTTATTTCATTAGGCAGCTTGTGTAAAACGAGTTCGGTATTGCACCGGACTCGTTTTTAATTTTGCCTTAATCCGTTTCGTATTATAGTAATTGATATATTTTTCTAATTCTATTTTAAAATGCTCTATACTTTCAAATTCCCTCATGTAAAGGAATTCAGATTTCATAATTCCAAAGAAATTTTCCATGACAGAGTTGTCGTAACAGTTTCCTTTACGAGACATACTTTGAACAATCTCTCTTGATTCTAAGGCGCGACGATATTTTTCCATTTGATAATGCCAGCCCTGATCGGAATGCATGAGTAGCTGATGGTGCTCAGGTAAACGTTCAAACGCTTTGTCCAACATATCTGAAACAAGTGAATAGGTTGGTCTAGAACCAATTGTATACGTAATAATTTCCCCGTTAAATAAATCTAAAACTGGCGATAAATAAAGTTTTTCACCGAATAATTTAAATTCCGTAATGTCTGTTACCCACTTTTCATTTGGGGCATCTGCTTTAAAATTGCGGTCTAAAATATTTGGCGCAATTTTGCCAACGTTCCCTTTATAGGATTTATATTTTTTCATACGTACTAAGCATTTTAAACCAAGCTCTTTCATGATGCGTTGCACTTTTTTGTGATTCACTTTTTGTCCACGATTCGCTAGTTCATCACGAATACGGCGATAGCCATAACGCCCTTCATGTTCTTCATAAATCTCCTTTATTTCTGCTTTTAAATCGGCATCTGGATCCGGTCGATTCATACGTTTTACTAAATCATAGTACGTACTTCGTGGAATGCCAGCGAGTTTTACAAGTGCTTTCACCGGATATTTATGCCTTAACTCATAGACTACTTGTGCTTTGTCCTGTTTGGTGATTTTTCCTTGTTTTGAACTAAGGCATTCAACTTTTTTAAATACTCGTTTTCCATCTCTAGTTGTTTAATACGTGCTTCAAGTGCTTCGGTAGAGTCTTTAACTGGTGCTTGTTTCGATTGTTTATTGAAATCTTTTTTCATGGATGGACGCCCCTTTTTCTTTGATTGAAGGGCATCTAATCCTTGAGTTTCATATTGCTTTCTCCAAACACTAATTGTTGAAGGGGCAGGTATTTTAAATATAGCTGCCGTTTCGTTTAAGGATGTACCGTTTTCAATCATAAAATTTAGTACATCCATTTTAAACGTTAGTGTGTAATTTGTATATGGCTGAAGAAAAGCTTCAACACCATTGTATTCATATTGCTTAATCCATTTAAAGATTGCTTGTTTATTAGTCCCCAAAGATTTAGCTATTTTATTAGCACTTTCATTTCCATTTAAGTAACGCTCAACTGCTTGTAATTTATTTTCTGCAGTATATTTAACCATAAAAAACTGCACCTCCAATTGTTAGATGTGTCTAACAATTGGGGCGCAGTTCAT
>NZ_LIYL01000028.1:0-1400 GCF_001278875.1 Lysinibacillus sp. FJAT-14222
CCATCTGTGGAGAGCTTTGTAACGCTTCTCTTAAGTATATAAGAACCCCACTGCTTTAGCTGTGGGAGTAGTCAGATAACACAAAATGTTAACGCCAGCTATCAAGTTGGCGGTTTTTTATTTTATATAATAAAAACAGGGATAATCAAAGACATTTTAATTGTCTCAATCTAGCCCACAAACCTCAAAGACATGGCTATATCCTACAAATTAATGATAACTGTTAAAAAGAAATCGAAGTGTTGAAATGGATGAACGTAATGCAGCAGGAAACTATGTCGTGATTGAACATGCTAATAATGAATTTAGTATAGTTGCACATTTTAAAAAGAACGCAATTTTAGTAAAATCAACATCGTAACAGGAGGGAACTTATTGGGAAATGCGGAAACTCTGGTAATTCATCAGAACCTCATATTCATTTTCAGGTAATGGATTCCCCTGATATTGTATATGGAAAGTCCATTCGTATTCTGTTTAAAGATGGTGAAAATCCAATACAAGGGGATACGAGATATTAAACATGTGAAGCGAAAGCAAAGTGTCAGGTATAGAAGTCTCTCACCTCTATAGGTGGTGAGATGAATGCGGGATTAAGTTACTCTTCGATAAGATAGTTCGAAATTTTTGATTTTTATGTATTTGCGCATGTATTCTATTCAAGAGGTGATAGAATGACCACACATAAAAAGATAATAGCTATTTCAGGTAGCATTCGAGAAGGCTCTTCCAATACGAATATATTGAAGGCTTTAGCAGCTTTTATTCCTGAAGGTATTGATTATTCGATTTATAACGGAATACAAGACCTTCCGCATTTCAACCCGGATATAGATGGAACGGAACCGCCAGCTGTTGTCGAGAGTTTTAGAAAAACGTTAGCTGAATCACATGCGCTTATCATCTGTACGCCAGAATACGCAAAAAGTGTTCCAGGAGTTTTGAAAAATGCTTTAGAGTGGCTTGTCTCATCTGCCGAACTGTATAAAAAACCAGTAGCCGTTATAACAGCTTCTCCAGCCATTACTGGGGGAGACAAAGCGCATGAATCTTTACTACTTACGCTGGGAATGCTTGATACTAACATTGTTGAAAATGGATCATTGCTAGTCCCATCTGTCGGAACTAAATTTAACGATAATGCTACAGTGAAAGACGAGAGCACCAAGCAATCACTTATCGACCTTATCAATAGCTTAGTGTACGAGATTAATAAATAAAAACTTTATAATTCACAATAAATTAAGTGTAGCTACTGTGATTTCTAAAAAGAGCTATAGACAATAAAATATTTTATTGCAGTATTCAAGCCTTACTCCTAGCATAAAGTGTACCCTTTGTAAAGGACATTTTGAAAAAAAGCTAGGCAACCTTCTGAAGCTGCTGTCTGTATTTTGCAG
>NZ_LIYL01000017.1:0-1373 GCF_001278875.1 Lysinibacillus sp. FJAT-14222
AAAAACACCCCAGAGGTTCCTTTGTCTTCTGTTTGTCGGTCGGCGTAGTCCGTTCAACCTGTGTTGGCTAGATCTGCAAGGCGGTTTCCCTTGTGGATCTAGCCAGTACAGGTTAGGATCTGTAGCTGACTGATGAACAGGAGACTTTTCTGTTTGGAGGGAGGCTCAGGGGTGCGGGGTGTCCCCGCGGTCTTAAGAGACGAGTTTCTGAAGTTCCTCTTCAAACAGTTCATTTGGTGTCTTGTAGGCAAAGATTTTTCTTGGTAGGTTGTTCATTGCCCTCTCAATCATACGAATTTGCGTCCGGCTATAATCCTCAATCGCATGTCCTTTAGGGATGAAACGACGGATGATTCCGTTGTGGTTTTCATTTGTTCCACGTTCCCACGAAGAGTATGGATGAGTGAAATAGATATTTATCCTATCACCAAACATTTCTGACAACCTAGCGAATTCAGAACCATTATCTGCGGTGATTGATTTAAAGACCGCAGATGTGTATTCACCGAATTCTTCGAGGACTGAAGAGAGTGCGTAGTTAACTGAGTCGGCATCTTTCCCGTCCATCTTTACGATGAATTCACGACGCGTTTTGCGTTCAATCAAAGTTAATAGTACATCATCTTCTTTATCCTTGCGCCCTACGACGGAGTCAATTTCAAAATGACCGAATTCTTCACGAGATTCAACGCTATCAGGACGTTCTTCAATACTTTTACCGAGAACTGTCTTATTTGGGCGTTGCGTTTTCTTAACCTTTTTGGTATTTCGACGTACCTTTAAGAGAAGGTCACTGTTTCGAGTTTTCAGAAGACCCAGCTCGATATAATGATAAAGGGTCTTTGTTGAGATCATTTCATCCGGAGAAAACAACCCTTTGAGCTTCGCAAGACCAACAATCGCATCTGGAGATAGGGTCCTTGTGCGATCAAGTAATAGTTCGTCAACAAATGCCAAGAATGCCTTCACACGCCCAAACTTCAACGGTTTACGAGAACGAGCCACATTTCGATCTGTTACAGCTTGACCTGTTTCAGCAAGATATTGCGTTGTGTAGATATGTTTTCCATTGATTTTTTTTACTTGAGTGGTCGTGCCACGAGCAAGTTCATTGTAGATTGTCCCGCGCGAAACCTTGAGTTTTCGCGCAAGTTCGCTCTTATTTGTAATTCCGGCATTCAAATAGCCTTGAAGTTCTCCACGTTGAAACTGTGTAAGGCGTGGTTTCTTATTCGTTATTTTTATGTTATTCTGTTCTAGCATCGTATTCGAAATCCCTTCTTATTGATTGGTGTAGGAACCTCAATAATACACGATTTCGCGTACGATGTTTTTATTTTTCTAAAGTGTTCAACTTGATTCTACTATTCGCC
>NZ_LIYL01000006.1:0-1345 GCF_001278875.1 Lysinibacillus sp. FJAT-14222
GAACTAGGGGCTACTATGAGTAAAATTATATTTTCACCAAAACAGATACTACAACTTCAAAAAAATCCAAACGTACAACAGGTTAGCGAACGTACGATTACCTATACAGATACATTTAAGAGTCAATTCATTGATGAATACTTCGCAGGGAAAACACCGAGACAAATTTTTAAGGAATATGGCTTTGATGAAGAGATAATTGGGATCAAACGTATTGAACAATCAGCCTTTCGTTGGCGTAAAGCGTATGAAAAGAACGGCTTAATTGGCTTAACGGATACACGCAAATCTGGATCAGGTAGACCAATTAAACGCGAATTAACAGCCGCAGAAGTCATTGAAAGACAAGCTGCACGCATTCAACTATTGGAGGGGCAAGTAGATTTACTAAAAAAGCTCGAAGCGACAGAAAGGGGGCTGCTAAACGACAGCCAAAAACTAAGCACAAATAAGGTCTTTCAACTCATTTCAGATACGCTCACTCAGTTTCCATTTGAACGGATGGTGACGTATTTTTGTAACCTCTTAAAGGTTTCTCGTTCAGGCTATTATAGCTATTTACAGGCGAGTGATGCGCGAGCCTTGAGAGAACAGAAGGATTTAAAGGCACGCGATTTGATTTTAAAAGCCTTTGATCGTCGTGGTTATAAGAAAGGCTCTCGTTCGATTAAAATGACACTCGAGCAGGATTTTCAATGTGTGATGAGCCGAAAAAAAATCCAGCGTATTATGCGCAAGTTCGGGATTGTCTGCCCGCATCGTAAACCGAATCCATATAAACAAATGGCGAAAGCAACGAAGGAACATCGTGTTGTGCCAAATAAATTAAATCGTGAATTTAAGCAAGGTATCCCTGGGAAAGTATTATTAACGGACATCAGCTATGTGCCATATAACGGAAAGTGTATGGCTTATTTGTCGACGATAAAAGATGCCTCGACGAACGAAATTTTAGCGTACCATGTCTCAGATCGAATCACGCTCGAAATCGCTACGGAAACGATTAAAAAATTGATCAGTAATAAGCGCGTTCAGCTTCATTCAGAGGCCTTTATCCATTCAGATCAAGGGGTTCACTATACAAGCCCACGCTATCAAACGCTCTTAAAAAAACATGGCTTAGGTCAATCGATGTCACGCCGAGGAAACTGTTGGGACAATGCGCCACAGGAATCGTTTTTCGGTCATTTTAAAGACGAAGTAGACTTTAGCTCCTTGAAGACACTTGAGGAACTAAAAGCCAAAATCAATCACTACATGGTCTATTACAATAATTATCGTTATCAATGGAATCTAAAAAGGATGGCTCCTGTACAATACAGAAACCATCTCTTAGCTGCTTAAT
>NZ_LIYL01000033.1:0-60451 GCF_001278875.1 Lysinibacillus sp. FJAT-14222
AAGTTGTGATAAAAAAATTTTTTATCACTCTTAAAAACGGGTCAAACCGTTGATATATCAACATTTATAGAGGGAGGAGCAAAATGGATATTCAAGAAATTGTTCAAAGAGTAGTAGAAGAAGTGAAGAAAAATATGAATTTGCCAAAAGCCGATACCGATCAAAAAACAGAAGAAATCATATATTTCCCCGAAGAACGGATACAAGGGGTAGACGAACCACATAACGCTGCATCTATTGAGCGAGCACAAAGTATTACGCCTGCCCGTATTGGTATTGGTCGAACTGGAACCCGTATGTTAACGACAAGTTATTTACAATTTTTGATTGATCATGCAGCTGCACAGGATGCTGTGTCAAGAGATGTAAGTGATGATTTTCTTCAGAATATGGGTTTGCAAAAACTGGAGACAAAAGCTAGCGATATGAAATCTTACTTAATGGATTTAGATTCTGGACGAAAGTTATCAGATGAATCAGTGAAGTTTCTTGAGAAAAACGGGGATAAAGGAAAAGAAGTACAAATTATTATTTGTGATGGCTTGAGTTCCTCGGCTGTGGAAGCTAATGTAGTTGATTTACTACCTGCTTTAATACAAGGGCTAAAATTAAAAAATATTAGCGTCGCAAAGCCGTTTTTTATTAAGCGAGGGCGTGTATGGGTGCAAGACGAAGTAGCTGCAATTGTTAATTGTGACCTTGTTATTTCATTGATTGGTGAAAGGCCAGGTCTAAATACAGATGAAAGCTTGAGTGCATACATGATTTATCGACCTACTGAAAAAACAGTTGAAGCCGATCGGACGGTAATTTCAAATATTCATAAAGAAGGACTGACTTCGCTTGAAGCTGGTGCCTACCTATCTGATTTAATCGAACAAATGCTTCTTGCTAAGTGTACAGGAGTTTCTTTTGCTCAACAAAGGAGTTTCAACATGTAAGTATTGCATGTAATCTGTGTGTGTTCTCATTAATTCGAGTAAAAAAATTATAGTATTCTTTCTGTCCAGAAAGGTTGTGATGGTTTATGAAAAAACGGATTTTGATTGCTGAAGACGAACCGATTATCAGACTGGACTTAAAAATGATGCTTCGGAATCACGGTTATGAGGTAGTCGGAGAAGCAGGAGATGGGGATCGAGCGATTGAACTCGCTTTTAATTTAAAACCAGATCTTGTGTTAATGGATATTGAAATGCCAAAACTAAATGGTTTAAAAGCAAGTGAGGTTATTGGTCGTCAGGTGGATGTACCAGTGCTGTTAATTACTGCCTACAGTCAAAAAGAATTTGTAGAAAAGTCTAGGCAAGATAATATTATGGGTTATCTAGTTAAACCAGTTTCTGAGGCTAGCTTAATTCCAGCAGTTATTATTGCACTTCAACAAGCTAAGAGGACGCAGACGCTAAAAAAATCTTTACAACTCACAGAACAACAAATTCAAAAACGAAAGATGATTGAGCGAGAAAAAGGCAACTCGATAAAGTAAATCTGGGCAATAGATATTTTCATTAACTCATTTCGGCAAATGTCTTTTGTAGCGAAAGCGAAGCATCAGCTACAGAAGTCTCCCACTTCTATTGGAAGGAAATTGGCGACTGCACTGCAAAAAAAGTGAATTATTTACTAGATGGAAGTGGATTGAACCAAACGAAACAGGTCGGGCTACCTGCTTGGCGCTAGTACTCAGACAACAGAAATAAACGGTGCAACAATTCAAGTAGCGTCTGATAAACTTCCAATAAAGAATGTACCTGTCGACGTTTGACACATCTACCATTAACCCTGAAATTATAAGGGGAAGGTCACTCATTTGAAAAATAATGAGTGATTTTTCTTGGTTTTTAACTCTCTTCTTACATCTAATATTTTCCATAATATGCACTAATTACTCTCAAGTCAGAGTAAAATTTGACTCCATTTTCATACGCCAAAGCGGCTGTTATGAAGTTCTAATATTTGTTTTACAATAGCTACAACCAAGCCTAATCCATCAATTCTTTGCTTCTTGATTTTTCTACTCTGTAAAACGGGTTTCATATTCGTTTGATTTCTTCAGCTTCTCTTTAATTTGGTTGCCGAATCGCTTGTTATTGTGCTCATTCCTATACTGTTTTGGTGTGATACAAGTGAATTTTTTTAAAAGTTTTAAGAGGTGTGTTGATTAACTATTTTTATCCATCCCGATTAATGAGAAGGCTCTGATTTCCGCAAATTGACTTCTTAGTTTCCATTCATGTTCAATTCCCATAATAATAAATAACGATTCATATCAGTTATTTCTAATGCAATGAATAGCTCATAAAATCGTATTTTTTGTATAACTTTTTGTTTTTTAAAATTAATAATTCCTTTTTAAAAATTAATATATTTTCAACTTTTAGGAGCCGAAAAAGAGAGAAAAATGATGATATTAAGATAAACTTAATGTTTTTTCGAGAAAAACTATATACAATTCTATATCATATTGTTGTATAGTATAACTATTCGCATAAAAAGGGAGGAGATTTGATTGTGAAAAAAATGATAAAAGTACCGCATACATATGCAATTATTTTTATAGTAATACTTATTGCTGCAATCGGAACTTATGTTATTCCAGCTGGTAAATATGACAAAGAAGAGGTTGGCGGTAAGCAATATGTTGTGGATGGTAGTTACCATTCAGTAGAACAGAATCCAGTCGGATTTTTCGAATTATTTACTTCGATTCCTGCAGGGATGCAAGCTGGATCACAAATCATTTTCTACATTTTTTTACTTGGTGGAGCATTTGGCATCATCAAAACAACAGGGGCAATTGATGCAGGGATTAATGCCGTTGTCTCAAAATTAAAAACGAAAGATAAATTTCTCATTCCGTTAATTATGATCATCTTCTCAATTCTTGGTTTTACGACAGGGACATCAGAAGAGAATATTATTTTCGTCCCAATTGGAATTGGTATCGCCATTGCACTTGGCTATGATGCCATCGTTGGTACAGCAATGATTACGCTAGGGGCAGCAAGTGGATTTATCGGAGGTATGTTAAACCCATTTACAGTAGGAGTTGCACAAGGGATTGCAGAAATTCCAATCTTCTCAGGATTCTTATTCCGTTCTTGTGTTTATGTCTTTATTTTAGCAGCAGCAATTTTCTACGTAATGCGATATGCCGCAAAAGTAAAAGCTGATCCAAAAGCTTCTGTGCTATATGGAGAAAAAATCGATCGTACTGTACGTACAGATGATAACAAAATTCCTGAATTCACTTGGAATCGTAAACTTGTTTTAGTTATTCTTTTCGGTGGAATTGGCGTTAATATGTACGGAGTAATAAAACAAGATTGGTTTTTAAATGAATTAGCCGCATCATTTATGATTATTGGATTCTTAGCAGGGATCGTTGGTAAATTAGGTGTTAATAATACATTCGCTGCTTTTGTTGAAGGGATGAAACTTGTTGCATTTGGTGCATTAATTGTAGGTTTCGCTCGTACAATTTTAGTTGTAATGGACAACGGGGCAATCATTGATTCTGTCGTTTATGGGTTATCACATGTTATTAGCCAATTGCCACCTGTATTTGGTGTCATTGGAATGTTTATTGCACAAACATTTACTAACTTCTTTATTCCATCTGGAAGTGGACAAGCTGCGACAACGATGCCAATCATGGTTCCATTGGCGGATATTCTCGGTATGCCACGTCAATTAGCCGTTCTTGCCTTCCAATATGGTGATGCAATTAGTAACTCAATTATTCCTACTTCAGCAGCGCTTATGGGCTACCTTGGTATTGCAGGTATTCCATATGACAAATGGGTCAAATTCATTTGGAAATTAATTTTGATTTGGATGGTTATTGCTTTAATTGGTTTAATTATTGCTTTTTATATCGGTGTACAATAAACAAAAAAGTTCGTATATTTAAATTGGTCTGAATATTTTCGATTCTAAAATATACTGTAAAAGGCAATGAAGGTGATCCCTCATTGCCTTTTGTCAATATTATGTTAAAAGCTTATGAGAATATCAATTGGATATAGATAAGGTTTTTCAGGTTCTTCTATTTTCACCCAATTATCCACTTTAATAACGGGTAAGCTTTCTCCATTGTATGTTGTAATATCGATTGTTCCAATTACTTCAATCCATGTATCATTAACTAGAGTATGGTTTTCTGGTAATTCTGCTAGAAAGCCTACTATACTTGCGTCAGCAATACAGTGCGTAATGAGAAATCTTGAAATGACCAATTGATTCTGAGGAAAGCTATCTTCATTTAAAACAAAACCTTTCAATTGTATCTTTTTTCCTAGATATTTTGATAAATCTTTATTAATATCCTCATAATAAATAGTGTAATCCTTATCTGTCATTTTAATAGTTTGATTTTGTGAGAGCTGTTGCTTTAAAAGCTCGTATTCTTTTTTAGGCATCTCCTGCCTTTCCTCCATCAACATTGGATCTTGAGCATGTTCGTCATATATATTTTCGTTAACGGTTTTATTTGAAGTGATATAGTCTTCTATTTTAGATGTTTTGGATTGTTTAGTAAGAATCAAAGAGGCTCCTTTTTTGTCAGCTATAGAAGCGTCCAGTACCTTCGCAGGCATAAAGAAACCCGTAAGTAATGGAGTAATGATAACTAGATAAGAAAATACCTTTTTTTTATTAATTGGTGAATCTCCGTGATCGTGTTGAGTACAACAAGCGTGTTCAGTACTGTAACAATGTTGTTTTTTAGTTGAAAAAGAAAAAATTCTTGTCACTTGAACAAAAAATAAAAGTAGGAATAAAATAGCAACTGTTTTACTTAAATTTTCGTATTTTGGATTAATGAATTTTGTTATTTCTTCAGTCCAATGTAGGTTGAAAATCATGGCAAAAAAAGCTAATAAAATGATAGCTCTTACTGCTTGTTGGAAGTGAAATTTCATGTTTTCCCCCTTATATATAACTTGAAAGTATAAATAAACTAAAATAGACAACAGCGGCTATTAAAATTAATAAACACATTACAAACTTAAAGCGAAATACGCCTATCAACATAATTGTATTTTTTAGATCAATCATAGGTCCTAAAATTAAAAATGCTAGAATAGAAGGCGTGGAGAAAATAGCGCTAAAAGAAGCCCCTATAAATGCATCCGCTTCAGAGCAAAGTGATAAAATAAATGCTAAGCCCATCATTACTACTATTGAAGAGGATACATCATTCCCTATTTCGACTAATGTTTTTGTCGACACATACGTTTGTACAAGTGCAGCTAAAAATGCCCCTATTATTAAATATTTTCCCATGTCAAAGAATTCATCTATAGAGTGTTTTAACATATTAAACAACTTTTTTATGAATGAAGTTTTAATTACGTCTATACGTGATGAATCTGTTTGAATCCCTGGTTTGAATTGTGTCCCCTTAAAAAACAAGCTAATAATTAAAGATACTATAATAGCAATGAAGAAGCCTAAAATCATTCGTAGGCCTGCGATTTTTATGTCATTGCCAAATGCCATATAGGTAGAGAGAATAACGATCGGATTAATAAGAGGCCCGGTTAACATAAATCCTATTGCGGCATGGATAGGTACTCCTTTTGAAATCAACCTTCGAACGATAGGTACTATTCCACATTCGCAAGCAGGAAATAATGCTCCTACAATGCAACTCATTAAAACTGCCATAAATTTATTTTTAGGAATCCACTTTTGAATATGATCTTCCGTTATAAAGATTTGAATAAATCCTGCAATAAGGACTCCGATTAGCACAAAGGGGAGAGCCTCTATTAAAATACTTATAAATATAGTATTAAGATTCAAAATGGAAGAAGCGATAGTCTCAAATGTCGAGTAGACTATTAAAAATGGTTGAATAAAGAATAAAAATAAAATGAAAATGAGCCAAAAATTAAATAGATATTTAGGAATATGAAGACGTTCCACATGTACCTCCCAGAAGTTACGATCTTTTTAAATTGTAATGATTCCGTTTTAATATAAACTATGTATATGGACAATTAGGTATTACACAATACATTAGATTTTTGGATACATTACATGTTTAAATATACGGTCAGGGATTCAAAAATTTAGATAAACGTAAAAACGGAAGAGGGGAACAAACTATAATTCTTTGACAACATAAAAATAGTAGCATTATACACAATGTAAAATGCTACTTGGAGAAAGGAAAACTATGCTGTTTTCTTTAGTTTGGATACAGGAACAGAACGATTTAAAATACTGTTAGCTATCATTCCAATCATGATAATAATCATACCGATTAAAGATAATCCAACAGGCCAAGAACCGTTTAAAAAAACGATTTCACCAAGAACAGTAAACACCATTGTTCCAGCTTGTGTTGCCTCCACTGCCCCTAATAAAGAAAGGTTATTTTTCGCTAAGTCAGTAGCGAAGAAAAATGTCATTGTGGCGATAACACCCGAACATAATGCTAATAAGAAACCTTGCATCATTTGCCCAGATGTTGGTATGCCAGTTGTAGTCCAACCATAAATCGCTAATATAATACTGACAGGAAGACTGCCAATTGCCATGCCTAACACGCGTTGGAATGTATCTAAGCGACCAGCAACGACTTCCATCATTTTTCTATTACCGAAAGGATATAAGAATGCGGCGATGACTACAGGGAGGAAGCCGGATAAAAATTGAGAAACAGTAATATCCCCAGCTTCTGTTAATTGCATACAAATGACACCTGTTAAAATAAATAAGGCAACAAGTAAGCTTCGCAAAGGCATTTTACCGCGAACTCGTTTAACTTCTGACTTCGTCTCCAATGTAATAAAAAATAACGGAGATAATAACAAACCAGCTAAAATGGTTATTTGCCATGTACCTGCTACGAGCCATGCAGGACTAAATACAGCAGCATAGCTTAATAAGGAATAAAATCCAACCCCAGCTATTGTTCCATAACCAATCCATGCCAAAGGATTTTTACGCATTTCTACCCATAGTGGACGAAGGTTTTTGCGAAATAGGACGATAAAGAATAAAATGGGTAAAGCGAATAAAAATCGGAAGGAGGCAGTCCAAGCCCAGCTTGTTCCTGATACGTTCATAATTCGATTTATAATAAATGTAGCTGAAAAAAACGCAGATGATAAAATACCTAATAAGATAGCGCGCATTTCGTTCGCTCCTTTCTGAATATATACTATAATATAATTATTTATATAAAAAGTAAACTATAATATACCGAAAGAGGGGTTCCTATGAAAGAACAAGAGGATATGCAAACAAAAGAAGTAATTCTGCAAGTTGGTCAACTGTTACGACAAATACGCAATGAACAAAAATTAAGTTTAGAAGAGTTAGCAAAGAAAACGGGTGTTAGTAAATTAACACTAGGAAAAATTGAAAGAGGAGAAACGAATCCTACATTAGGCGTCATTTGGAAGATTACAAAAGGATTATCTATTCCGTTGTCACGGCTTATGGTTATAGAAGATATAGTCAATGTTGCACGCTGCGGAGAAGGATTTATTATAGAAGAAAATCAAATGTGGCGATTAGAGACTATATTTCGTTACAAAAAAGAAACAGGATTGGAAATGCATCGTGCTTGTTTGCAACCGTATAGCATATATGAGGCAGAACCTCATCATGAAGGAGCTATTGAATTTGTAACAGTAATGAAAGGGAAAATTTCGATTCAAGTAGGACAAGAAATGTATGAATTAAACGAATTTGATTCTATTCAATTTGAAGCAAATCGAAAGCATAGCTATGAAAACACCGGAAATGAAGTTGCAGTTCTCCATTTAACAATGAAATATTTATCTTGAAATAAGTAATCACACTAGTAGTTTCATCTTTGGATTCTATGCGAAGGCTTGTTATTATGCTTGAGCTGGAAGCGGTATTGACAGAGCAAGCAGTGGACAGGATCAATAGTTCTAATTGATGCTGGTTTAACTTTAATATATCATTAAGAAAAATCCCGAATAATGTCCGTTATTCGGGATATTGTTTTTTCTTGCCATATGTTATTAATTTATCCTAAAGCTGCATTGATCATTATAATGTGAATTTTTTTAGCTCTACAGACAATGTATTTGTCATTTCTTGAAGTTCTGAAACCTTTTCACTAATTTTTTGGAAGGATCCTAACTGCTCTTGAGTGGAAGCAGAAATTTCTTCTGTTCCTGCTGCGGTTTCTTCCGTAATAGCGGAAATGTTTTCAATGGCACTATTCATTTGCTGGCTCATTTCGCTTGTTTGCTCCATATCCTTAGCAAGGTGTTGTAATTGGTCATTTATGGTTAAAACATGTGAAGCAATTGCCTCAAAAGACTTTTCTGTATCTAACATTGATTGTGACTGCTCTTTTGAAAGCTGATGTCCATGCTCAGCAGTAGAAAGAATGGTCGTGATACCGTGTTGTATATGTGTGACCATTGAAGAGATTAAACTAGTTGCATTTTCTGTTTCATTTGAAAGTTTTTTGACTTCCTCTGCCACTATTGCGAATCCTTTTCCAGCTTCTCCAGCCCGTGCAGCTTCGATTGCTGCATTCAATGCCAATAGATTTGTTTGATTAGCAATAGCATGGACTGCATTAGCGGCGCCTTCAATTTCTGTTGTGAATTGAGAGAATTGCGTAACAGCCTCTTTAATATCAAGCGATGTAGATGAAATATCCTTCGCGATAGAGGATTGCTTTTCTAGTGAATTATGGCCAATTTGAATAGCAGCAAGTGCCTGTTTACCGTTTGCTGCTGATTGTTCGCTAGTCTGCTGAACTATTGTAAATTGATCTGCCATCGTATTCATGAGGATAGCAGCTGACTGGATATCTTCTGAAATAATTAGGCTTCCTTTTGCCAATTCGTCCGTGGATATAGCAATTTGTTTATTGCCTTCATTAACAGTTTCAATATAGCTTGTAACATCGTTTGTAAATAGAGTAACATTTTCACCTACATCGTCAATGGATTTTACGGTGCTTTTTAAGCTAACAATCATTTTGGAAAAGTTCTCTGTCAGTTGATCAACTTCATTTCGACTGCCTTGCTTATAGGATAGGGTAGAGGTATCTATTGTCAAATTCCCTGAAGCCACCAATTGTGCACAATCCACGATCCGATTAATCGGATTTGTAATTCTTTTCGTTGCGACATACGAAAAAATGATGGTAGCAATAATTAGGAGGATACTTCCAATAATTGTTGTTGTAATTATAAAAGTAATTTTTTGCTTTGCCAAATCATTCATTTCTTGATACCATTCATTTGTTTCTTTTTTCAGTAGATGCATATCGTTTAATATGCCGGATATTCTTATTGCTTGTTTTTTTATCGCAGGACGGTTGTTAGCAAGAAATCCTGTTTCGGTAGCTTTTTCCAGTTCCTCGTATTTGCTCTCGATTTTTTTGATGATTGTCTTATGCTCAGATATTTTTGCAATAGTCGAGAGGTTTTCTAAATTTACTTTCGCTTCTTGTAAAATTGAAAGAGCTTCATTTTTATTGGCCTCACTATCTAAATAAGTGTAATTGTTTAATGATTGGCTCGCTACAACTAAACTTTGTTCAAGTTCTTTCACTGCGAGTAAAAGTGCTGTATCATCTTGTGCAGTTGTTTGAATATCAAATGTTTGTACGATAATAAAACCAATCATAGCCATTGCGAGAACAATTGGAATAAGTATGTTCATAAATAATTTTTTTCGTAACGTCACTGGATACTCCCCTTTTCTGCGGTAACTTTTATTTTACCCGAGACAATATCATCTTGTGCTTTTTCTATGGCAGCCTGTTGCTCAGATGTAAGTTTAATAATACGTATATCCGCAAGTCCGACTCCATTATCAGCTAGACCGAACGAAAACGATTTTTCAGAAATTTGCCCGTCCTCGACTAATGTTTTAGCAATTTTATAAACAGCTTGGTCGACATTTTTTAACATGGATGTTACGACAGTTTTTTCTGCAATGTAAAATTGATCAATATCAACTCCCGCTGCATATACACCCATTTCTTCAGCTTTTTTTATGGCACCAAAGCCTGTGAATCCCGCTGCATGATAAATAAAATCTACGCCGTTCTTTATGTAACGTTCTGTGATTGCGGCACCTGCGTCGGTATCATCAAATGTGCCAGCATACTCACTAACAATTTCGATATTTGGATTAAAATATTGAGCTCCCTCAATAAAGCCGTTTTCAAAATGATGGATAACCGGAACATTTGCACCACCAATAAACCCTATTTTTCCAGTTATACTCGTCATTGCTGCAACCATTCCAAGTAAAAAACTGCCTTCTTGCTCTTTAAATGTTATTGAAGTGATATTTGCAACATCTGATTGTCCGTCAATAAGGACAAATTGCTGATCAGGATATTTCTTCGCAGTTTTTTCCAGTGCCTCCTGTACAGAGAAACCAAGACCGATAATGACGTTATATTTTTCTTCGACAAGTTCTTCTAGCTTCTGTTCGTAATTGCCATCAGGCGCCTCTTTATAATCAAACAAAATACCTAGCTCATCTCGTGCTTTTTCAAGCCCTTTAAAAGCTGAGTCATTAAACGATTCATCACCAAGCCCTGCATCTGAGAGCAAGATACCAATTTTATAGTCATCTTGCGCTTTTTCTGGCGAAGCTGTTGAACAGCCTGCTACTAACAAAACTATCAAACAAAGGCCAATCATTAATTTTTTCAATATGAGTACCTCCAGTTGTATGTATTATTTATCGATCAAAAGTTGTTCTAAGTCAGATGTCAGACGACATTTTTTATTTTACCATTAAATATTATCAGATTTTTTACAATTTACTACAGGAAAATGGGTTCAAATCATCCTGAATATTTTTTGGATACTAAGTATTTAGTTTGTTATATAATGAGTTTTCTCTATAATGATAGTGGGAAAGGTAGGATGATGTTCATACATAAGTACTAATTCATAAAAATTGCCCCTTTTTTCTATGGACAATTAAAAAAGCCTAGCAAACACTCAAAGAGTTTGCAGGCTCACTGCCCGAAACAATAGAACGCTTAATGTAGCTTTGGAATAATGTTTGTCAAATTAAAAACTGTACAAAATTGTTGATATGCTCCCCATTAAGTAGGCAGATGAAAAAATAAAATCTGATTATTTAATGGAGAGTATTTTTATGGCTAAAAGTAAATATTCCGAAAAACAGCTGGCTGACTACGGAATTATTATGTCATATGAGGATATATTTTTAATTGCTTTGCTAAATCGTAAATTGAAGTTTTTACAAATGTATCCATTCTGTTATCTAGACGAGATTTAGGATAAATAAGTTGAATCTTTCTATTAAGTGTCACATCGTGTAGGTCCTTCTTTATCAAAAGTCCTGATTTTAACTCATCTTCTATCAGGGCAACTGACAAAAACGCAATTGTTTTTCCGAAAGTAAGCATTTTCTTAATAGTGCTAACAGAATCTAGCTCGATCGTATAAATGGATGGGTGAAATGGGTCCATCCATTTTTCTATAAAATGATTCGTTGAACTTGAAGATGTATGCAATAATACTTTGTTTTTTAGGACATCTGCTTTTGTGATGTCCTTTTTTGCTGCAAGCTCATGGGTAGGGCTTAATGCTAAAACAAGGGAATCTTCGCCGATTGTATCGTAAATAAGAGACGAATTTTCTTGCTTTGTTTCCATGATGAGCCCGAAATCTAATTCTTGAAGTGCTACCTTTTGTTCAATTTCGGGAGCTGTTTTTACTTCTAGCGATATTCGAATGTCTGGGTAAGCTGTAGAAACCTGATGAATAATATCTGGCATAAAAATATGTGCGGGTAGCCCGCTTGCGCCAAGACGAATGGAGCCGATATTACCAGCTAAAAGATTTTCGATAAAGCGGTTCATGTCTTTTTGAAGCTGTACAATTTGGCGAGCATAATGATAGAGCCCTTCTCCTGCTTCTGTTAAACGGTATCCACCTGCATTTGTCCGAAATAAACGGATGCCATATTCCTCTTCAATGGAACGAATATGAAAGGATACGGTCGGTGCTGTAAGACCAAGCTCTTTGGCAACAGGAGCTAATTTTTTAAATTCTACAAGTAGGCAAAATGCCTGTAACTTCATATTATTCATTTTATCCTCCTAAAGTAAATTAGAAAAAATCTTAGTTTTACTTTAGTTTATTAGATTTTTTTTAACGAGTTATTAATAGTAGATTAATATTTTCTAAATATCTGGAATTTATAGTTGTAATTAACGAGGAGGATATGATGAAAATCTCATTAACAAATATCGAGAAAAAATATGGACAGGCTCAAGCGCTTTGGCCCATTAATGTGGAGCTGAACAGCAAATTCATCACCATCTTAGGACAATCAGGTTGCGGTAAAACAACATTATTAAAAATATTAGCAGGTCTTGAACAACCGACAAATGGAGAAATCGGTTTTGATGAAACCATTATTTACTCATCTAAACTCCGGAAGAATGTAAAACCAAATAAGCGAAATATTGCGATGGTTTTTCAAGATTTTGCATTGTGGCCACATATGACTGTTTTTCAAAACATTGCTTTTGGCCTGAAGGGAATTGTTCCAAAGTCAGACATTCCGGCTCGAGTGAAGCATGTTATGCGATTGGTGAAAATGGAAGGATTTGAAAAACGAAAACCTGGGGAGTTATCAGGGGGACAGCAGCAACGGGTAGCACTAGCAAGGGCACTTGCGACAAATCCTCAGCTTATTTTGTTTGATGAACCATTATCGGCGCTTGACGCAGTACTAAGAGAAAAAATGCAAGATGAAATCATGCATATTATTCACGAGCTAGATTGTCAGGCTATTTTTGTCACACATGATCAAACAGAGGCAATGACGATGTCAGATCAAATTATTGTGATGGAAGCAGGAAGAATTGCACAGGTGGGAACACCAGAAGAAATATATCACGCCCCAGCAACACCGTATGTAGCAGATTTTATCGGCAAAGTGAACTGGTTTGATAAAGGTAATTATATTGTGCGACCTGAAGGAGTTTCCAGACTATCACGCCCAGGTACGATTGCAAAACAAGCGATGATTGTAAAAAGTACTTTTGTTGGTGATCGTTATTTAGTGCAGGCACAGGTAGAAGGAAAGCACTGGAGCTTTTACGAAGCAGAACCTATTGAACACGGTAAGCAGCTTGAAGTTTTTATAGATAAAAAACAAATATATCAATTGGAGGGTTACCATTGAAACAACGAGGTTTGAAACTATTCGCTACAGCTGGAATTCTTTTAACATTAGCATTAGCGGGCTGTGGAAATAAAGAGGTAGAGAAGAATGATAAAGTAAGTGCAAAGCCGAAAGAAGAGCAAACTTTAACGGTATACTCTGCTGGTCCAGATGGTTTGGCGGCGAATATTCAACAAGCATTTGAAGAGAAGACAGGGATAAAAGTAGAGATGTTCCAAGGGACAACAGGCAAAATATTATCGCGTTTAGAAGCGGAAAAAAATAATCCTGTAGCAGACGTTGTTGTACTAGCCTCTGTCGCTTCAATGGATGGTTTAAAGGAAACAGATCAGCTTCAAAGCTATAAAGATGCTGAAGGTGCAAAGAAAATCAATAGCGATTGGTCAAATGCAGAAGGTTATTACTATGGTTACAGTGCCTCGGCATTAGGAATTGCTTATAATACGAAAAATACGCAGCAGGCTCCAGCAGAATGGGCAGATTTAGCAAAAGCTGAATGGCAAAATAAAATCAATATACCAGACCCTAGCTTATCAGGCTCTGCTGTAGACTTCCTATTCGGATATACAGAAGCTGAAAAAACAGCTTGGACTACGATGGAAAAGTGGAAGGAAAATGGTTTACAGGTGAATGGTGCTAATAAGGAAGCGCTAGATGCTGTTATTACTGGTGACAAAAATGCCACAATTTCAGGGGTAGATTACATGGCCTATAAAGCAAAAGCTGATGGTGAGCCAGTAGAAATTATTTATCCAAAAAATGGAACAGTTGTCAGTCCACGTGCTGTTGGTATTTTGAAGGATGCAAAAAACGTAGAGAGTGCAAAAGCGTACGTTGATTTTTTACTGTCAGATGAAGGGCAAAAGCTTGTAGCCAATGCTTACTTACTACCAGGCAACAAAGATATACCTGTTAAGGATCGTGCAGCCTTAGATGAAATTCCTCAGCTAAACGTGAACTGGAAAGGTGCAGAAGCAAAGCAGCTTGAAGTATTAACTAAATTCAATGATATTTTTCGTTAAGTAGTTGTTTGGGAGGTTTTTTAGCCTCCTTTAAGTTTTTCTAGGGAAGGATTGAATCATCAATGATTATGGAAGGCAGACGAACTTTTGGATTTTTACTGACACTTGTCGTCACGTTTGCTATCGCACCGTTAATGGCCATTGCGTTTTATACGTTTATGAAAGATGGGCAATTAGATGTTTCGCAGATTAACAGAATGTTTGCCAATGAAAGAATGTGGCATACACTTGGAAACTCTGTATTATTAGGGGTATTAGTTATAGTTGGGACGACAATAGTTGCATTTCCAATGGCGTTAATAAGAACGAAAACAAGCTTATATAAATATGATTGGCTAGATATTATTTTAACGATTCCGTTTATGACACCACCATATATTGGCTCCATGGGATGGATATTGTTCATGCAAAATAATGGCTTTCTCCAACAGCTATTTCCAAGTGCTGCTTGGGTGACTGAATCGTTCTTCTCCTTATTTGGAATGGTCATGATAATGAGCCTACATCTTTTTCCTTTCTTATATTTAATGCTGAAAAATACACTATTAAGAATCAATGGCTCCTTTCTTGATGCTGCACTAATTTTTGGACGAAGCTCTTGGAGAAATTGGACGAAAATAGTTTTGCCTCTAGTAGTTTCTAGCTATGTTCTTGGAAGCTTGTTAATTTTCATTAAAACGTTAGCTGAATTTGGAACACCTGCAACGTTTGGTAGTCGAATTGGTTTTCAAGTATTTACGACGGAAATTCACTCTTACTTATCTAGATGGCCTGTAGATATTAGTATGGCGACATCGCTCTCGTTATTTTTACTGTCGGTTTGTCTCGTTATCTGGTATTTTCAAAATCTTATTGGACGCAAATATACATATAGCGTGCTTTCTGGAAAAACACCAGCTATTCGCGAGATTAAAGATCAGTGGTATGTCAAGCTTGGTTCATGGCTTTTTGTGGGGATTGTTATTTTGCTATCAATCGGCATTCCTTACTTCTCAATTATCGTGACATCTTTGCAGAAAGTAAGAGGGGATGGTTTACAAGCAGGGAATTTTAGCTTTGCCTCCTACCAGGAAGTGTTTACAAGTGGAAGTGCTGGATTGTCAGCATTTTTAAATAGTGTTGTTTTCTCCGTAATCACAGCTGTCGTTACAGCAATTATTGGTTTGTTGATTGCCTTATACATTAAAAAAGGAGAAACGAAAAAGCAGCAAATATTAGATTTCTTTAGTTTAATGCCTAATATTATTCCTGGAATTGTCTTTGTAGTTGGGTTAATTATGTTTTGGAATGCACCATGGCTACCAGCGACCATCTATAACACAAAGGCAATGGTTGTAGTCACGTATTGTGTACTTTTTTTACCGTATTCCGTGCAATATATAAAATCTTCTTTATCGCAGTTAGATTCTTCGATATTCCAATCAACAGCTATTTTTGGTCGAAGTAGTTGGGCTGTTTATCGACATATTATCATTCCATTATTAATGCAGGGAATTCTTGCTGGAATGATGATGACGTTTATTATTTCGATGCGTGAACTTGTCGCTGGATTACTTATTTTGCCTCCTTCAGTAGAGACTGGCGCAACATTTATTTACAGTCAATTTGAACAAGGAAATGTTGGTGTAGGAATGGCTGTAGCGGTGATTACAGTCGCCATGACCGTTATTTTCATGTTTTTATTAGATTGGCTACAAAAACGGGGAGGACATGCGGATGCTTAATGTAGAGATTTTAGGTGGAGTCGGTGAGTATGGTCGTAACTGCTTTTTCATTGAAAAAAATGGACATGCTATTTTACTCGATTGCGGAGTGATGAACAATCGGCAGAAGACTCTTCCTAATTTAACACAAGCTCATGTTGCAAAGCTTGATGCAGTGTTTATTTCCCATTCACATACAGATCATGTAGGTGCTCTTCCTTTACTTGAGCGATGGGGATACATAGGACCGATCATTATGAGTAAAATGACTGCGCAGCAATTAAAACAATCTTGCCATCATACAAGAACCTTTCAACCAGAATCAATCGGAGAATGGACAGTTGTTAGTAATTGTCTTGCTTTTCAATGGGGTTACAGTGGGCATCTAATAGGAAGCGTTTGGTATAAGATTCGTTTTTTTGAGGAGGTGATATTTTACTCTGGCGATTATGTGGTAGATTCCTATCTGTTGAAAGCAACACTACCTATAGAGGATGGGACTGTTTATGATGTAGCCATTATAGATAGCGGCCACATTGAAAAGCACATCAAAAATATAGAAGTATTACAGCGAATGACGGAATATATCCATGCAAATCCAAACTGTCCGATCATTTTCCCATCTTCTTTCTCAGGAAAAACAGCGGATATTGCTACCTATCTTTTTCAGCATACAACAAGAGCGATACGTGTAGATCATGATTTGTTGTCCTTATTTGAAAATTATTATGAGGCACCTGGAAATTTATTGTCTAACAGAACAATGTTGCAACAGTTTAAACTAGAATGTTTAACAAAAATAACAGAAAGTGAAAACACCATTTATTTTGTGCCTGAGCGTAATGAAGCAAAATTAGTGGAGCTGCTTCATAAAAAGCCTACTTCAATAGTAATCTTTACGGGATATTGGAATAAAGGCAAATATAAAAGTCCATTTTCCAAAAATCAATATAAAGAATTTTTTTACAAAACGCATCCAGATTATCATGATATCATCGCACTTTCTAGTAAAATACAGGCACATAAGACAATCTATTTTCACAGTTCATTAACGAATAGAGATACGACTTTCTTGCAATTACTAAAAAATGAGGAGGAAATACTATGAAGAAATGGGCAGTAAATTTTTATTTAGTTGTCATTGTACTTGTTAGCATCATTGGATTTAGTTCTACACAAGCAAAAGCAGCAATCGAGCCAGGAAATGAAATTAAATTCAACATTAAATCTGAGCCTTTCACTGAATCAGATATTTTAAATGTTTTCCAAGCGACAAAAAAAGATGAAGTGAAGATTTATTTCTTTGATACTCCGAATAGAGCTTTTCTAAATGAAGATTATATCCATCGTTTACGTGTCTACAAAGGAAGCAATAAAATGGATATCACGTATAAAAAGAGATTTGTAAATACACCTCTGGATGAAGCGATTGCTATCACAGAAAGTCATGGCTTCACGGGAGCAGAATCTAACTATAAATTTGAAACGGATATTAAGGGTGACAATCGTACGTTCACAATAAGTCGTAAGGAATCATTAAAGACTACATCTAAAATTTCTTATGATGCAGTGGATACAAGTGCCGCTAAAAAATTAATTTTAGAAAATGTTCCGAAGAAAGTTTTAAATTGGGATTCTGAAGCATGGTATCAAAATACATTATCTCAAGCTGTCGTATATGGTCCTGCAAAAGCTACAACATATAAAGGAAGCTTTGCGGGCTATGCGGCGGATATTGAAGTTTGGCAATATCAAGGGGAGATTATGGTAGAGTTATCAACGAAAGAGGATGATGCATTAAAGGCCGCTGTTATAGAAAGAGAATGGCATGATCGATTAGCAACAGCAGGTTATTTAAGTGAAGATCAACGCGGTAAAACGGCATTTGTAATGGATAAGTAATAAAAAATATTCTTTAAAATTCGCGACACTTCTGGGAATAGCGAACAAGCCGAGGTGCTAGAGTATCTACAGTGGCTTGTCACTCGTTTGGAGAAGTAGAGCGAATTTTTTTGGTGTGAAGTAGGATAGAAGGTAAATAAAAACAAAGAAAAATTTGTTCTAACTTTTTCAATTTAGCTTACACTTACTATAGGACGAACTTAGTGTTGAACAAGGGAGGAAATGACATAGCGAAAAAAATGGGAATTGTCGCGCTACTTTTATTCGGTGTTTATGTGCTGTGTATGTATTGGTATATATTCCATAGCGGTGGTGGTACAATACCACGAGCGTTGCAAGGAACAGCTGCGGATCCAGTGATGTTTATGTCTGAAAAAGAACTATACTTAAGTGGTGAATATTCTAAAATACGGAACTTCCTATTCTTTGTTGCTACACCTTTGGAATGGTTAGTCTATTTCATGATATTAATTATGGGCGTATCACGTTATTTCGAAAAGGTGGCGACGTCACAAACAAAATGGAAGCTGTTGCAAAATGCAGGTTACTTATTCTTATTATCACTTTTACTATATGTTGTACTATTCCCACTCGATTATTATCGTTACAATTTAAGCAAAAGCTATGGTATTAGTACACAAGGGTTTTCGTCATGGATGCGAGATGGCATTATCGATTTTTGGGTCAGCTTTGGCATGAGCTTTATCATTGTGTCTGTCATTTATTGGCTCATCAAAAAAAGTGCAAAAAGATGGTGGCTGTATACTTGGTTTCTAACGATTCCATTCACAATATTTGTGATGTTCATTCAGCCTGTTGTCATTGATCCGTTATACAATGATTTTTATCCGTTGAAAAATAAGGAGCTAGAGGCGAAAATCTTGTCTCTTGCTGAACAGGCAAATATACCAGCAGAGCATGTATATGAGGTCAATATGGCAGAAAAAACGAATGCCTTAAATGCTTATGTAACGGGTATTGGCAGTAATTCGAGAATCGTGCTATGGGATACAACCTTAAATCGTTTAACAGATAATGAAATATTATTTATCATGGCACATGAAATGGGACATTACGTAGAGAAGCATATTTATTTTGGTATTGCAGGATATCTTTTGTTGACATTGCTAGGATTATGGCTATCAGCGAAGTGTATGAGATGGTTGATTGGACGTCACGGACACGTATTAAAAATTAAAAAAATCAGTGATATAGGTTCTTACCCGTTGTTTTTACTTATAACATCCGTTTTATTATTTGCTTCAAACCCTCTGTCAAATTATATTTCGAGGTATCAGGAAATGAGAGCCGATCAATATGCAATTTCACTAACAGGTGAACGAGAGTCAGCCGTTACGGCATTCCAGAAGCTAACGATATCTGGGCTAAGTGAAGTAAATCCACAGTTACTTGTAAAGTGGTTCCGTTATACACATCCGCCAATGCTTGAACGTATTTATAAGGTGGCGGAGAATGTAGATGAGAAAAAAGAGGAGCCATTAAAAGAAGTGCCATTAAAGGAAGAGCAGAAAAAAGAACAGCAGAAGAAATAGCAGTAGTGCAGTAAGGTTTTGTGAACGAATAAGTTGGGTATTCTAAAAGAAAGTATCAAAACTCGTTCGTTTTAATGATAGGGGAATTGTTATGCTTAATATTGTCGTTATTACACTTTCATCGATATTAGTCGCCTTTGCCTACAATTTTTTGTTAATTCCACATGAGATTTTAAGTGGGGGATTAAGTGGGATTGCCATCATGCTTGGTATTATCACGCCCTTGAATACAGGGGTTTTAAATTTACTATTGAATTTGCCATTACTTATTATAGGAGTCTTGAAGCTAGGGAAGCGGTTCATTGGATATACTATACTTTCAGTCGTTGTCTTGTCAGTAAGCTTGTACATTATTCCTATTTATAAAGCTACACAAGAACCGATCCTTGCCTCTTTATTTGGCGGAGTTATTGTGGGCTTAGGCACGGGTATAATTTTTCGTGCATCGGGTTCCTCTGGAGGTTTTGATATTTTAGCGATGCTGTTAAGTCGCAAACGGGATTTTCCCCTTGGTACATTAATCTCAGCGATGAATGGGATTGTTGTAGCTATCTCCGGATTCGTTTTTAGTTGGGATGCGGCATTACTTACGCTCGTATCGATTTATGCTACAGGGAAGGTTGTCGACACCATTCATACGAGTCATATTAAGTTGACGCTGATGATTATTACAAGTAAGGGCGATGAAGTAAAGCAGCAGCTGCTGGAAAAGCTTCATCGAGGTGTGACGATTATCGACGCGAAGGGTGCTTACTCAGGTGAGGGGCGTAAAGTTTTAATCACTGTCATTACACGCTATCAGCTTGCTGAAGTTAAAGGTACGATAAAGGAAACGGATGCAAAAGCTTTTGTCAATATATTACAAACTACTGAGGTTATCGGCGTGTTTGATAGAAGTTTAAAGTAAGGTATTTAATAACCAGAAGCGAAAACATCATGTCCTGTGATAAAGCTTTGTGGCCAGTATCGATTTGCCTCAAGCGGCGAATGTACATCGGAGACAGCAATCAATCTAAAAATAAATAGTTATTCCCTCTACACACGTTATTGATTATAATAAATATAATCGAACGTGTGTTTTTAAATTTTTGGAGGAAAAGGGGTTAAATAATGAACAAAGAAACAATTCATGCATATTGTCTAAAGCTTCGTGGTACAACGTATGATCACAAAGAAGAGTGGGGAGCGGATCGCTATCATATTGGGGGTAAAATGTTTGGAATGATGGGCGGAGATGCTACTGGAAGGCCAGTACTTACTTTAAAATGCGAACCTAATCGAGCTGAAGAGTTGAGAGAAGCATATGAAGGTATTATTCCAGGCTACTATATGAATAAAACACATTGGAATTCAATTTATATGGATGCAGATGACGTGCCTATGGATTTAGTTGAAAATTTAATCAAACATTCGTATGAGCTAGTTTTCGGAAAGCTAACAAAAAAAGCTCAGCAGGAAATTAGTTTAATGGAAGAAATGAAGTGAGAGAAATAGTAGGATGAACACTAGTGTGTCAAAGTAAAACCCCGCGCAAAGAAGCGGGAGCAAATCCGGCGAAGAAATACTCAGGCGCAAGGGAAAACTGCTCGGGTCAGCCAAGGAACTGATCAGGCGCAAGGGAAAACTGCGGGTCAGCCAAGGAACTGATCAGGCGCAAGGGGAAACTGCTCGGGTCAGCCAAGGAACGGATCAGGTGCAAGAGAAAACTTCTCGGTTAGCCGAAGAACTGCTCAGGTCCAACTGATATTTGCTCTACCAGCAACACAATATAAGAAATTAAAAAAGAATCTGCCAGTTTCTCCAGCTTAATCGCGAAGAAAACAGATTCTTTTTTTAGCTCTATGCCTAGTTATACCCACGTTCACCAAATGGCTGAAGCTTGTCGAGCCATTTTTGTTCTAGTTTTTCTAGCTCTTTTTTGGCATCGAAATAGCCTTCTTCTTTTTTCTTCAAATATTCCACAACTTCGATATCAAAAGCATCCTTGCCGAATGTGTTGTAATCGGCTTGTAGCTTTTGATTGGTATGTGTATTTGTTTTTAACGAAAATTGAAAGCCATTTAAGCGTTTTAAATTATTGAAGCTGCCAACAAACACTTTACCATTTTGTTTATTGGTCATTGTAAAAACGCCAGCTTCGATTTTCATTTCTTTATACATTTCCTTTAGTTCTTTTTTATGGTCCATTGGAAACCCTGCTTTCTTATTTTTTTACCCAGTAGGCACTGCCATCTTCTTTTCGATCAATGAAGCCATATTCGATTAAAGAGCGACGTATTTGCACATAGTCCTCATACATCGGTTGGATCATTGCATTTAATTCTTTTTCGGAATATTGTTTCGCTTCATCGAAAAGCTTTGTCAGTGCACGGAGTATCACAATTTTATGCTTTTCACGTTTTGGGAAGCGGACAAGCTCTTTACCAATATCGTTTGGAAAGTACTTTTCAAGTAACTGCTGTTCTTCAGAAATCGTAATATTATAGCGATCGTCGACCATCGTAGCCGTTTTGTGAATCGGTACAAAGCTATCTTCTTTTTGATCTTGTTCTTTTAGTAGCTCCATCATCGCAAGAAAAGTTTTCGCTTGACGTTCCTTTTCTTTAAGGGTAAAACGATGATGACGTATTGTTGTTGCACTACCAATTTCCAGTTCTTCTTTAATTTCTTGATCTGTTTTACCTTCATAAAATAAGCGCAAAATATGACTTTGATGATCCGTTAGTCCTGTCATTTTTTTATTAAGGCCATTTAAATAATGAAAAACAGATTGATGTACAGCAGTAATATGATGCTGCATAAATTTTTCTGCCTCGTAAAGAACGCCTTCATGTGGATAAATAATACCCTGTTCAATTTTTTCCCCGCAAAGCAAACAAGTGAAGTGTGTTGCCTCATCAAGATAACCTTTTTTTATGTCTTTGATTGAAGCTTGCCAAAATAATTCATTTACATCCATTGGATATCCTCCTAAAACAAACGATTAATTATTTTGTTTGCTTATTTATATATAAAATAACAAATTGTTTGATTAAAATCAATAAAAAACACATCGCTTTATAAACGATGTGTGAAAATGTTGAATCTATTTATTTTTCTTTTTAAAAATAATGATAGATAAGATAGCTAGCACAATAATTGTGACGAAAATAATGATAATACTTGTTGAGGTACTTAGTATATTTCCATGAAGGTCATAGACAATACCATACATTATTTTATAATCTTCCACCTGTGAAGCAGGCACACCTTCGAAAACCTTGGAAATTGAGCTTTCCATAAAGGCATTACGTAATAGTAAAGTTGTATGGCTGATAGGGAAATACATAATAAGGTTTTGAGCAAAGCTTGGAAGGGCGCCGACAGGTACATAAACGCCACATAAGAAACCAATTGCAGTACCGATGATTGTTCCTAGCGTCGAAAAGGAATTTTGTGTATTGACAAATAACACAAGAAACAGATTAAAAACACTGGCAAGTAATACAGATAAAAATAATATACCGACGACGGTAACGAAATCCCTAAAGCTTAGAAGTTCACCGCCTGTTGCAACGATAAAGATTTCACAGCCAATAAGGGCGATAAGGGAGAAGATACAACCTACGATAAATGCATTGAATACATAGCTAAATTGAATGGTTGCTCGTGAAATGGGAGCAGTTAAAAAATCAGCCTGTGCTTTTGATTCTAAATCTTTTACAGCAATGCCATACGCAGCAAGTGTAGTAGAAACAGCGATCATAGATAGTAATCCAGCTACAAGCCATTCATTGACCATCGTTACTAATTCTGGCGTAGCTTCTGTCATTTGCTCAATGGCATCTACTTGCATTTTTTGAAGGAAAACAGCGTACAAAATAATGACGATAAAGACAGAAAGCAGGGAGAAGAAGACTTGTGTTTTATCACGTCTGAAAACCTTGTTATTTCGCTGAACTAAGCTATATAAAGCTCCCATTAAGCTGCACCTCCCTCGGCCATAATATGAAGAAAGACATCATCCATAGTACCTTTGATTACTTCAAAAGAGGCAATAAGCGGCTCCGCTTTTTTTAATAGTGTTAAAGCATGAAGAGTCGATTCGACCCGGACAGAGAAAATACCTTGCTTTTCTGTATAGGAGATATTATTTTCCTCAAGCCACTTTATCCCTTCAGAATTATGATGAAAAACAAGTGCCATTGAATCGTAGGCGTAATTTGTTTTAAGAGCATCTGGTGTCCCTTCAGCAACAATTTCTCCTTCCTTTAAGACGATGACTTGATGAGCGACTGTCACTTCCTCCATATAATGTGTTGTCAAAAAAACAGTCATGTTTGTTTCTAGCTGGAGCTGCTTAATGGCTTGCCAAACGAATTGACGAGTTTGTGGATCAAGACCAGTTGTCGGTTCATCTAAAAACAAAATTTTTGGTCGATGAATAAGGGCTCGAGCGATATCTGCACGCCTTTTTTGTCCGCCTGATAAAGTTCTATATTTTCGCTTTTCTATATCGTCTAAATGCAAATATGTTGAAACAAATTGATAATTTTCGGCCAATTGTGTTTTCGATAAGCCATATGTTTTGCCACGATGAAGTATGTTTTCACGTACCGTTAATCGTTCATCCAGAAGACTTTGCTGAAAAACTACGCCAATGGATTTTCGGATTTCAGCATTGTCGTTGCTTTCATCAAGTGTATAGCCATTAATTTTAACTGTACCGCTTGATTTTTTTAATAATGTACAGAGTATTTCAATGGTCGTTGATTTCCCCGCACCATTCGCACCTAAAAAGGCGAAGAGGGAGCCTTGCTCAACTGAAAACGAAATCCCCTTTACTGCCTGATGTTCACCATATTGCTTACATAGGTTTTCAACTTGTATAGCAGAGTTCATATTGTTTAATCCTTTCTTTTTTGAATTGCATGATTAATTTCTGCAATATCAATCAATTGAAGTACGTAAATAATGCACCAAACGATGAAGTAAATAATGACTTCGGATATAAGTACATACGTAATGCCAGAATGTTCAAACCACCGACCGAAATAGCCTGCCACCATAACACATAGTGTAACTGCAATAAAGTGTAGAATAAGCTGGGTTATAAATTGTAAACGCTCTATATCATAGATGAAGGACAGTGGACCTATGACAATCCCGAGTATGATGGCGATAATTATTTGCTCAAGTAATTCCGCCCCCGACCCCACCGCGTTATTAGATATGAGACTTATGGTCACTAAGACATAGGAAGAGCTAAGTGACATGAGTAAACCAATAATCATCAAGCGTAACATTTTCATATTATGAATCCCTCCCAATACCTAATTGGCGTTTTAGTTCTTTTAAATATTTCCGGCTAACATGGACAGATACATCGTTTTCTAGTATTAGTTCTGTTGTGCCAATTTTACCCATGTGAATAGAAGCAATTTTATTGATGTTAACGAGTGTTGATTTACTGACTCTAGCAAAGTCATTCGCTAATTGAGCTTCCAGTTCATATAATTTGCGTTTCGTTTCGAATTCCTGCTCTTCGGTCTGCAAAAATACTTTTGCACCCTCTGCATAAATGGAGTAAATATCTGAAATTTTTAGCATATGAATTTCCTGCTGAAAGTAGCCATCAAGCATTGTTGTTTGTGAAGTTTGGAGCTGTTTCATCAGTCGTTCAATTTGTTCGTTGTATTCCTTCGCATGTATATGAACCTCAGTTTCTTCGAGCGAGCTATTGATCGTTAATTGAATTTTCATTGGAGGCCTCCTTTACATATCTCCGCTATGGAGAAACACTGAATCAGGTAATAATAATGTAGCATAGAAAATTTCGGCTTGGAGAAAATCTTGGATAAGAGGTTAAATTTTATAAATAACAGGTTCAATTTGTACGATATATAACATTGCAAAAAAGTGATGAAGTAGTAAAATAGGCAGGTTCACGGCATAATAGAATGATACAGTCACGAGGGGTTGCTTCTATGTTTATTTTTGACAAGCATATGTTTATTACATTATGTATTGGTTTAGCAGGTGCAATTTTATTTAATTTATTACATATTCCAATGCCGTGGTTACTTGGAGCTATAGCAGCGGTGCTAATTGTTCAGTTATCGACAAAAGTACAATTGAAATGGCATAAATATTTTCGTAATTTTGGTTTAATCGTTGCGGGGTATTCCATTGGTTTTGCGTTTACACCGGAAGCGGTGCAGGATATTAAGCAATTTATAGGAAGTATGATTGTTTTAAATGTATTATTTATTGTATTGTTTTTTGGTGTTAGTTATTTAGTTGCCAAACGTGCGGATTTAGATTTTGCGACCGCGTTGACATGTTGTGTACCTGGTGGCATGTCGCAGGTTGTTGCCTTTGCCGAGGAGCAAGGGGATATGGATATGGTCTTGATTACGTTCTTTCAAATATTAAGGGTTCTTTTAATCGTCGGCTTTGTGCCATTAATGGTGTCAGGCTCTGGGGGAACTGGTGTAGTTGCCAACGGAGCGTATTCATGGAGCTTAATAGGTTTACTTGCTGTTTGTGGAGTAGCGGGTTGGCTAGCGCAAAAGGCAAAAATTCCAACAGGCTATATGCTTGGCCCAGTTTTTTTATTGATGGGCATCAATATAGCAGGGATTGACGTACCGAAATTGCCATTATCACTACTTCATATTGCGCAACTAATGCTTGGCATTTACATCGGACTTTTATTGAAAAAAGACGATCTACATTTATCGAAGAAGCATGTGTTTTACGCATTTGTATCGGCGGGTATCTTTATTGGCGCAGCATATGGCTTAACATTTATTATGAAGAGTTTATACAGCCTTGATTTTAAAACAGGCTTTTTAAGCATCGTACCAGGCGGGCTTGATCAAATGGGGATTATCGCTGCCTCCGTGCATGCAAAGGTCACAATCGTCACCGCATTTCAGCTATTCCGCGTACTGGTCGTATCCGTTTTCCTCGTTCCGTTTGTTAAAATGTTTGTGAAAAAAGTGAAAACGTAGAGTTGTAGGTGGACTTCACCGATTTTTTAGTGAAAAATAAAAATATTAAATACTGTAGATTGTCCGGATTTCGTAGCTCGGGACTTGTTGAAATATCCCAGGTTTATGATTTTTTTGAAACTTTAAAATTTATTGTAACGTCTTTAACTTCAAAGGATGAAGGGAGAAGAACATTGTTTAAATATGTGATACAACTAATTCTTGGTTGCTTGACTTTATTCATGTCAACAGCTATTTCTTGGTATGAGGGAAGTGATATTATAGATAATTCACTGGAATGGAAGTATTCAACACCATTTTCTCAGTTCTTTAATATTGAGATAAACAATGGCCAGGATATTAGTCAGCTTGATTACTTTGTCTATGCGGCTAAATTTCAACCATTTTTCCCGACTATTATGACCGTAAGTGTTATTTATATTTTTGCAGTACTTATTTTTATCATTTACCAACTAAATCGTCAATTAGCCATTATTTTGTCAGGAATAATAAGTTGTGTAGGTATTGTTAGTAGTGGCATATTTCTTAACTCTACAACCGATGGAGGGAATGTATTCTTTTGGATTACAGCTGTCGGTGCATTAATTTTTATATGTATTTCAATAAGTTTATGGTACAAAAAAATACATCGTTTAACTTACAGCCATAATAATTGATTATCGCAACATAAGCGTGCGAACTCTAGTACATAAGTCTTTGTACAAGAGCTCGCACTTTTTCAATCTTATAGCTACTTATTTTAATATTGAACCAAATGAGGATGTGATCGTGTTAAAAGCATTTTGTGTAGGTAATGGGGGATAGCAGTACCGATAGCCTTAAAAGATATACCGTCATAAGGGGTATGACGAATAAAAAAAGATTGCCCATTAGATATTACCCTAATGAACAATCCTTCGAACCGCAAAGCCCTTACCATGCACTCTAGCAAGTGCTGCCTTGATTGATCAATGAGCCAGTAAATTGTTTGATCAGCTAGCATGAATACTATCCTCATCACAATGTTTTTGTGTGCTTGCGCTACTCGCTAATTCTTGCATATTAGCTGTAAAAATCGCTATCAATCCAAACTCATTTAGAAATTGTTTGATTGACACCTTTTATTATAAAATATACTAAAACACATATGAAAAGTATTAGTAATGGAATGGATTGGCAAAGTAAAAAGAGTAGAATTTGATCAAGGAATCCTCCTCCTCCATCTGTTGCCATAAAACTCAAACCGAATGAAAAGGGAGCAACAAAAGCATTAATTGCTAAACCGATACCGATGAGGAGAAATGACCAACCCTTTTTTCTAACTTTGACACATGCCATTACAATGAAAAAAGATGCAAATACTGATGCGAGAATAAAAAAAATTATAACTATACACCTCTTTTCATATTAAATTATGTATATCTGAATTAAAAATTCAAAGTATTTTTCATTATATATCATTTAACTATTATTATGTAAAAAAAGTTACTATCGTTTTTTGTTTTCATTGTTATAAAAATGATAATAATTTCGTCCTTATTAAATGATGATTCTTTATGCGTTTTTTTATAAAGAGCACATTTGAAACAATTGTCTTAACCTCTGAAAATTTTTTCTTTTCCAATATATCGGAATTATGGTATTATAAAGTTAACTATTATGAACGGAGGTGAAAAGGAATGAATAAAAACGCTACGAAAACATGTGTAAAAGTGGATACAGCTATGTATTTTGCACGTGTAATTACTTTCGATTTTGCGAACAACGGGATAGGTCTGTCCATTTTTAAGCAAAATCAAATATCAAACGTAGCGAATTAACCATTCTTTTTCACAAACTAATGAGGAAAAGACTGCTTGTTAATCGAGCAGTCTTTTTTGTGTCTATAGATGTTTTTCGCACGTTTCATTGGAGGAAAAAACGATGCAAATTAAAGCTGAACAAATACAAAAAAATATTGGTGGAAATGTTTTATTTGAAGGACTTCAATTAGAAGTAAATACGGGGGAGCATGTTGCCATTGTTGGCGTGAATGGTAGCGGGAAAACGACTTTATTACAGTTATTAGCTGGTTTAGATACACCAGATAAGGGACGTATTATAAAAAGTAAGGAAGCGACAATTGGCTATCTTCATCAAATTCCGCACTATCCTATGTTGTCAGTAAAGGAAGTGCTGGAGGAAGCATTTGCGGAGATCTATGCATTAAAGTCAAAGATGACAAAGCTTGAACAGGAAATGCAGGTAGAAGTTACAGATAAGGTACTTCAGCAATATGGTCATGTGCAGGAACAATTTATGTTGCTGGGTGGCTATGAAATTGATGCGCAATTAGCGATGATTGCCAATGGTCTAGGTATTACGCCATTGCTTGAGCAGCCTTTTAGAAGCTTAAGTGGTGGAGAGAAAACAAAGGTTATGCTTGGGCAAATCCTTTTAAGTAATCCCTCGATTTTGCTATTAGATGAACCGACGAATCATTTAGATATGCAGGCCATTGAATGGCTAGAAAATTATGTACGAAACTTTGCAGGAATTGTTATTGTAGTATCACATGATCGTCATTTTATGAATCAAATGGCTCAAAAAATAATTGAAATTGAAGATGGAGAGGCATTTACGTATATTGGCAATTACGATGCATTTGTTGAACAAAAGGAAGCAAAGCTTGAACAGCAATTTGCTCATTACGAAGAACAGCAAAAGAAAATTAAAAAAATGCAGGAAACAATAAAGCGCTTAAAGCAATGGGCAAATGAAGCGAATCCGCCTAATGCTGGCTTGCATCGTCGTGCTAAAAGTATGGAGAAAGCATTAGCCCGTATAGAGCGTGTAAAGAAGCCTTCAACGAAAAAGAAAATGAATTTAGCGTTAACGATGGCTGAGCGTAGTGGTAAAGAGGTTGTACAAATGAAGGGCATTAGCCATGCATTTGAGAAACCATTATTTAAGGAAAGTGATTTAGCGGTTTACTTTGGAGAACGACTGGCGATCGTTGGTGGCAATGGCAGTGGAAAATCAACATTATTAAAAATGATGTTAGGTGAAGTTGAACCAACTGAAGGAGTTTGTCATGTCGGTAGCAGTGTTAAAATTGGCTACCTATCGCAGCAATTTGAGCATAAAAATCCTGCCATTCGTTTAATAGATGCCTTCCGTGAGAGCGTCTCTGTGTCAGAGGCTGAGGCACGTCATATTCTTGCTCAATTTTTATTTTATGGCTATGACGTCTTTAAAAAAGTGAAGGATTTAAGTGGCGGTGAAAAAATGCGCTTACGGTTAGCACAGTTAATGCATGAGGATATTAATTTATTGATGCTGGATGAGCCGACCAACCATTTAGACATTGAAGCGAGAGAAGTATTGGAGGATACACTGGAATCCTTTGAAGGGACGATTATTGGTGTCTCGCATGACCGTTACTTCTTACAAAAGATTTTTACAAAGGTTGCCTGGATTGAATATGAAACGATTCAAGTATTTGAAGGTGATTATGAATGGGCAAGACAAAAACGCTTAGAAGTAGCTAAAGAACCAGTAATAAAAGAAATACCTGAAAAGTCTTTTGCTGCTAAAAAAGAGTTACCAATTGAAGAACAAATTGAAAGGCTCGAAATGAAATTAAAGGAGCCGACACTTGCTAAGGAGCAACGTCAAAAGCTTGAACAGCAGTTAGAGGATTTATTTGACGAATGGATTGCAGGAGGAACAGAGCATGCATAAAATAGAGCACATCATGCAGCTAGATATTGATTATATTAAAAGTTTTAGTGAGATGGAAACTTGTAATGAAGGAGTATTATTTTACAATAAGGAAATGCCAACATATTACGACGCCAATCATGCACACATTTGGAAGAAGATTGCCGAGCCAGATATGTTTTTAAAGGAAATCAAGAATTTCTATCAATCAAAATCTCTTATTCCAAGATTGTATTTATACAATGTGGAGGAAAATCAGTTATGTATAGAAGCATTAGAAATCCAAGGCTTTCAATATGAAAGTTTTACTGATGATGTACAGCTTTGGAATGGCGAATACGCACAACTATCACATAATCCAGCCATACAAATTGAACGTGTAACAGATGCCAATATGGAGGAAGCATTAGCCGTAGAAATGAGTATTGCTACATTTGGGGAGCCTGAATTAATTAAAAAAGCCTTTAAGCAAACATATCATTCTCCGCATTTTACGTATTATTTATTAAGATTAGATGGAAAAGCTTGCTGTACTGCTAATATTTTCATCTCAGGAAATCAAGGGAGAGTCGAGAGTGTAGCGACAATCGAAAGCTATCGAGGACGAGGATTGATTGGATATATTTTGCAGCATATTCAGCAAGAGTCGGTAAAGCAGGGATTAGAGTATCTCTGGATTTTGCCAATAAATGAACAGGTTGCAAAGGTTTATGATAAGGCAAATTTCAAATCAGTAGGCACAATGAAATCAATTCATGCCTTTACTGAAGGAAAAAGCATTCATCAAATACGACAAGATTCCTAATTAGGTTGAAAGATAAAAAATTTCGCCATACTCCTGTGGGACCGTGATCCAATATGGATTCTCCCATAGGAGTAGAGGGGAATTTTTTTATTTAGAACGTTACCTGCCAATTGTCATTGCATGCTGCATGAATGGATGGGTGTTTTAAAATATAATCTGCAATCAGCTCCGTCATATCAGTTTGTATTTCCTTCATGATGCTGATGGCCAGAAATAACTATATCCACCTCTTCCTTTGCAAGATTAGCTGCAGGCCAAACCGATGTATTGGTTACGTATGCAGATGCACGTAGAGATTATGAGGAAAGCTGGCAAGGTGAATTTGATCGCTCCGCTTCTATTTGGGAGGAAACAGATTTAAATGTAGCAATCCTGAATAGTATCGACTATTCGGGATTTTTGAAGTATTGTTCAAAAGAATGATTTTCAATCTTTAAAAGTTTTTACTTGAAAAAATGGCGTATTCGATTTATTGTCTTTAGAGATACTTGTTTAATGGACTTGGAGGATATGAAATGCACGGAATTTATATACGCTATAATGTCTTAGATGAAACCCCAACAGCACAATGGCCCAAAAAAATGGATGCATTTGCGTATGTTCAACGAGGAAAACCACAACAAGACAATGACAACACGATGCCGATGGAAGAGCTAAAAAGCCATGCCATTCGCTATATTAAAAGCTTAAAAGACAATGCAAGTGAACATTTAGTAGAGCAACGCAATGGTGAAATTGAGCACTTTGATCGACGCTATATGGAATCCTTAAAGTTAAAGGAAAGCATCGATTCACAGCTTATTAATCTAGAAGAAATTCGTTTACTATTACAGTTAATGAATGTACTGAATTTATCGCATGGTTTCGGAGAAAATGCTGGAAAGCTACTACGCCAAATTACCCCATATGCAAAAGAGGTAGAGCACCCAACATTCCAAACAACTCGTGTAGAGAGACATTTTTATTCAGAATTAATTGAACAAATTGAAGCAGTATATGCACGAATTATGCGTCACCACAACCCATCAACGACTGAAATGCAGCATTCAGAAAAGCTATGGACAACAGTTTGTGAGCAAGCGATTGAAAAGGTAGAAGCACGAATTGAACGCTTGTCTTCTATCAAATTAAAGCATGAGAAAAAATTGCTAGAATTTAGTCAATTAAAACAGCAAAATATCGAGGCAAAGGAACGCCTAGATATTGCTGTCAATGATCTTGATGTTATTTTAAATGTACTAGAATCATAAAGGCTATGTTAATGCCTATATAATGCGGTTTGAGTGGGGTTAGCTGTGAGCTAGCCCCATTTTCAATAGCACGATCAAACGTGTCGGTTGAATCAGAAGAACTACCAACACATTTAGAAGGCACTGAATAACATGGAACCAATAATCGCTAGGTGTAACAAATCGTGTGGTCACAAGTTCTACGTCAAACATTTCAAGGTAGACAAACTTCACAACAAAATCGAACAGACATACTTCAATTCTCTAAATTGCGATAGAAAGTATGTCTGTTTTTTTGCAGAGAACAAGGGGAGGTGCCTGTTTTCAGAGTAACTCTAGAGCCCCGAAACCATACAGATTGTCCCGGTTTTTATACCAGTAGGACCGTTAAATCCTGGGATTGTATCGATTACTGTATTTGTTGCTATATCTATGACAGACACAGTATTGTCAAGTTGATTTGTGACATAAGCAAGTGTTCCATCCGGCAAGATGGTTACTTGGTCAGGAGATAACCCTACAGGAATTGTAGCAATCACCGTATTTGTTGCTGTATTTATGACAGATACAGTATTATTACCTTTATTTACAATGTAAACAAGTGTTCCATCAGGTGTAATTGCTGTTCCAACAGGTCCTGTTCCTACAGGGATTGTAGCAACTACCGTATTTGTAGCTGCATCAATTACAGATACTGTGTTACTATTTTCATTTGTAACGTAAGCAAATTGTCCGCTCGGTGTGAAAACGATTGATCTTGGGCGAATTCCCACAGGGATATTAGCAACCACGGTATTTGTTGCTGTATTTATAACTGATACTGAATTTGAGTTTTCATTTGCAACGTAAGCAAACGCACCATTAGGAGTAAAAGCTATGCCTTGAGGTTGGAGCCCTACTGGAATAGTAGCGGTTACGGTATTTGTAGCTGTATTTATGACAGATACAGTATTAGATCCGTGATTTGCTACATATGCAAGTGTTCCATTTGGTGAAACCGCTACACCAAGAGGATTAACCCCTACCGGAATAGTAGCGATTGGAGTGTTTGTTGCAGTATCAAAAACTGTTACATTATTCGATAAGAAGTTTGTAGCATAACCAAGTGCTCCATTTGGACTAATCGCTACTTCTAGAGGACCAGTTCCTACTGGAATGGTAGCAACTATAGTATTTGTAGCTGTATCAATCACGGATACTCTATTATCAGGAGTAGCTAACTGACCAGCATCTGTAACGTACACTAAAAAATGACAAGGTGGAGTTGGTGGCACAGGTATAAATGGTGGCTTACAACGACAAGGACAACAAAAACCACAACAATTACAACGACAACTTGGATTTGATTTAAACTTGAACTTTATAAATTTATTTTCTTTCTCCACAATGCACACCCTTTCTATCATATATTGATACATTGATACTATATGCAAACGGAATTATGTTTCTTGTACGTTTTACCTAAATCAAAAATTTTGAACAGTGTCGAGTGGTTGTTTATATTAATTTCCAATCATTATTGGATTAACCAATTATAGTGTTTGTTGGTGATTCTTAGGATGGATTTTTATTAAAAATGACGAATTTCAAAGATGGATTCCCCTGTCCCAAAAAAATTTTATAGTGAATGACGGATAGAGACGGCAAAGTGACGGATAGAAACGTCAGAGCGACGGATAGAAGGGGCGAAGTGACGGATAGAATCAAAGCGACAGTCAAGTCCTTAATCTTGTGTAAAAGTAAATTCCCAGAGCTATGTAAAGTACTTTACTTGAATAACAGTTGAATAGAAGCTAGCTTCTATTCAACTGTTATTCCGCGTTGGAGCGCATACTCCTCGTCTTTATCCATTAAGATCGCGCCGATTAAACGTGTGGCGGAGCGATTATTCGGGAAAATTCGAATCACTCGTTCACGGCGTCGTACCTCTTGATTTAAGCGTTCTAATGCATTTGTACTATGAATCAATACATGCATTTTTGGGGGATACTGTAGATATTGAATCGCATCTTCAAAACCATTTTCAAGAATGGCTAGTGCCTTCTCATACTTTCCTTGGCCTTCGAATTTCTCTTCTAATTCCTCGTATCTTTCACGTGCTTCTGCTTCCGTTAAAGACTGAAAAATCCGTTTGATTCCTGCTCGAAATTCCTCTGTATCTTTTTTCGGTAAAGACTGAATGAGATTTCGTTTAAAGTGAACGGTACAACGCTGCCATGCTGTTCCTTGAAATTCAGTTTGTATGGCTTTCTTTAATCCTTCATGCGCATCTGAAATGACTAATTTTGGTCGACCTAGTCCTCGTTCTTTCAGAGATTGAAAAAATTGTTTCCAGGCTTCATAGCTTTCAACATCTGACACCTGATAACCGATGATTTCACGTCGTTGTCGCATTGAAAGGGTCGTTGCGATATAGACGGCTTTTGAGAGGACACGTCCATTTTCACGCACCTTAATATACATGGCATCCACAAATAGATAAGGACATTGAATGTCTGCTAGTGAACGGTTTGACCATTTTTCTATGACGGGATCTAGTTTCTCCATTAGTGAAGAGACAAATGATTTTGAAACTTTCTGTCCGCACAGCTGTTCCACAATATGTGTGACTTTCCGCGTAGAAACGCCCTGCACCACCATCTCCATTAATGACAACACCAGTGCCTGATCCATTCGGCTATATTTTTCGAACAGGGTTGTACTAAATTCACCATCGCGTGTGCGTGGTACACGTAATGTGACCCGCCCAATCGTTAAGGTTAAATCACGCTCATAATAGCCATTTCGCTGTCCTTTGCGCGCATCAATTCGTTCATACGCCTTCGCCTGTACATAATCATCTCTCTCTTTTTCCATAAATTCATTAAGAATTAACACCACTGTCGACTTCACAATGGCTTCCATATCCGAGTCCATAACCGATTCTTTTAAAAAGTCCATGTTTAGAGTAATATTAAATTGAGTCATTTTTATTCCTCCTCGATGTTTTGGTCGTACTTAACATTTACCCAGGAAGAATAAAATTGACTCTTTTTCTTTTACACAATTATATGGACTTAATCAAAGCGACGGATAGAATCGCCAGAGCGACAGATAGAACCGGCAAAGTGACGGATAGAAGGGTCGAAGCGACGGATAGAACAAGCAAAGTGACGAATAGAATCAAAGCGACGGATAGAATCGCCAGAGCGACGGATAGAAGGGTCGAAGTGACGGATAGAACAAGCGAAGTGACGTATAGAACCGTCAAAGTGGTGGATAGAAAAGCCAAAGTGACGAATCCAACCATCGAAATGATGGATGGATCGTCACATTGTGCTTTTCGCCTTATATATTGCGTAAGCAACAGTCATTTTTACGTATCTGTTACTGCTTTGCTTTTTCCTCAGACTGTTCCCGTTTTGATTGACGATAAACACGCAGTAAATCAAGCGCAAGCAACAGCACGATAATGTAAAAAATAGGACTGTTAAACGATAGACCTATTTGAGATTCGCCGCCAAGTAACGTTAGTACAATCCAAAGCCCCACTGTATATATTGTTAAGCCAACATATACTTTTTTAGAAAGCTTTTTATATCTACCCTTGTCCGTCGCGATTTGAACGATCACTAGCGCTACTAATATAAGAAGGATGATTTTTTTAGACAGTATCTCAGCTATTGTAGTGTGTGGAAAAAAATCATTGACGAATAGTAAGGTGAAAAATACAAAAATACAAAAGTTTAAAATCGTTGAAAGCCTCATACAATATCTCCTTAGTTGCCATTATTCATTTAATTGTAACATGGTTCTGTTTGAGGAGAATTAAAAAAACTAAACTTAAAATCACTCATTCGAAAATTTGAAAAATGCGAAAAATTACGAAACTTTTCATTGAGTGCATCCGTATAGTAGGTAATATAAAAAAAGGGGTGAACAACTTGACGCTATTTGGCTATTCACTCGAGCAGATCTTTTTAGTGGTATTAATTTTCGGGGGCCTTGCAACGCTTTTAATTATGTTTTTTGGCGATGCTATCGAAGGTATTGGAGAGGGGCTACCGATTTTTAATCCAAGTGTCATTCTATCTTTCATTACGTTGATGTCAGCAGCAGGATTTATTTTAGAAAAATTAGCCTTCTTCCCTAGCGTTTGGAACATCGTTGCTGCTTGTATCATCGGAGCTATTTTAAGTGCACTATTTTATTTATTCGTTCTTGTTCCGCTAAGATCGGCCGATGTTTCTTTAGCTTATACGGAAGAATCGCTTGGTGGTCAGCTAGGAAAGGTCATTGTCCCAATCCCGAAAGACGGTTTTGGAGAGGTTGTTATTGAAACGACAAGCGGTATGATTTCGAAGCGAGCAACAGGTTTTGACAATGAGGCTATCGACTATGATACGACGGTACTTGTTGTAGAAGTAAAAGAAGGAACACTTTTTGTGAGATCCTATGATAAAAAATTTTTATAAAGGAGAGATACTTATATGTCAATGGAGATTTTAATTGTTATAGGGATTGTAGCTTTTATTTTAATCGCACTAGTTGCACTGTATGTGACAAAGTACCGTACAGCGGGTCCTGATGAAGCACTGATTGTGACAGGTAGCTATCTTGGCTCAAAAAATGTACATAAAGATGAGTCAGGAAATCGTATTAAAATTATTCGTGGTGGCGGTACATTTGTCTTCCCAATTTTCCAGCAAGCACAGCCATTAAGCTTATTGTCTAGTAAGCTTGATGTGACAACACCTGAAGTGTATACAGAGCAAGGTGTACCGGTTATGGCTGATGGAACTGCTATCATTAAAATTGGTGGTTCCATTTCTGAAATTGCGACGGCAGCAGAGCAGTTTTTAGGGAAGCAAAAGGAGGAGCGTGAAAATGAGGCACGTGAAGTGTTAGAAGGTCACTTACGCTCTATCCTAGGTTCAATGACGGTTGAGGAAATTTATAAAAACCGTGATAAATTCTCTCAGGAAGTACAGCGTGTTGCATCTCAGGATCTGGCGAAGATGGGTCTGACAATCGTTTCCTTTACGATTAAAGATGTGCGCGATAAAAATGGTTACTTAGAATCGCTTGGTAAACCACGTATTGCACAGGTTAAACGTGATGCAGATATCGCTACTGCAGATGCTGATAAAGAAACACGTATTAAGCGAGCTGAAGCATCGAAAGAAGCGCAAAAGGCTGAGCTTGAACGTGCAACAGAAATTGCGGAAGCAGAAAAAGATAATCAGTTAAAAGTGGCTGAATTCCGCCGTGAGCAGGATATCGCAAAAGCTCGTGCAGACCAAGCGTATGAGCTAGAAACTGCTCGTGCAAAGCAGGAAGTAACAGAACAGGAAATGCAAATTCGCATTATTGAACGTCAAAAGCAAATTGAACTAGAAGAAAAAGAGATTTTACGTCGTGAGAAGCAATACGATTCAGAAGTGAAGAAAAAGGCTGATGCTGATCGATACGCTGTTGAGCAAAATGCAGCTGCAGAAAAAATGCGTGAGCTTGCACAGGCAGATGCGGAGAAATACCGTATTGAATCACTAGCAAAAGCGGAAGCTGAGAAAATTCGCTTGGATGGTCTTGCAAAAGCAGATGCAGAAAGAGCGCAAGGGGAGACAGAAGCAGATATTATTCGTCTACGTGGTCTTGCGGAAGCCGAGGCAAAACGTAAAATTGCGGAAGCCTTCGAATACTATGGTCAAGCAGCTGTCCTTGATATGATTGTACGTATGATGCCAGAATATGCGAAAGAGCTTGCGAGTCCACTTGGCAATATCGATAAGATTACTGTTGTGGATACTGGTGGTGGAGAAGGAAGCGGTGGTGCCAATAAAGTGACTGCTTATGCAACCAATTTAATGTCAACATTACAAGAATCGTTGAAGGAAACTTCAGGGATTGACGTAAAGGAACTCATTGAAAGCTATGCAGGCAAGCATACATTACGTCCTGAGCTTGAGCAAATAGCAGTAGGCTTAGGAAAGCAAGCACCAGCTACAGCTCATGAAACGCAGGACGAGATAAAAGAAACAGTTGAACAAAAATAAAAATAGAAGCCGCCTGATATTTGTGATATCGGGCGGCTATTTTTGAGAAGCTTTTATTTTTCCTTAATTTGTTTCCACTCACTAGCGAGCATACCGTAAGCAGCATGGTCAACATAATGATCGTAAAGCCATTCTGCCGCACGAATGGATCCTTCTTTTGCAAAGCCTAGTCGCTCAGGGATGGCACGGCTTTTTGAGTTACCCACAGCAGCACGAATTTCCACTTTATTGAGCTGCAATTCCTCAAAAGCATATTGTAATAATGCTTGCACTGTCTTCGTCATAATACCATGTCCTTGAGCTCCCTCACCGAGCCAATAGCCAATAGCAGCGATTTTATTGCTATGATTTATCGCATTAAAGCCAGCAACGCCAACAATTTCATTTCGAAAAATGATAACAAGAGAGAGGCTGCTTTTAGCTTCATGTCCTTTAATACAACCTTCTATATATGCTGTTGAATCGGCTACTTCTTTTGTGAAATCTAACCATGGCAACCATTTACGTAAATATACTCGTGATGCATCTGTTAAGGCAAAGACAGCATTAGCATCTTCTAATGCTATAGTACGTAAAGATAATTCCGGATTAATTGTAATTTGCAATAGTATTCACCTCTTTATTATTTTAAGGCATCATGCATAAAGCCTTTCATTTCACGGCTAAGAACTGTTAACTCCTCAATAATTTCACTGAAGTCTTGAACGAGCTGAGCCTGTTCATTCGTTGCGTCATTGATTTGACCCATATTTTGCTTTAGATTATCAAGATTTCTATTTATATTTCGTAGGGATGCTTCAATGTTTTCAGTGGCGCTTGAAGTTTCGAAGGAGAGCTTTCTAACTTCCTGTGCCACAATGTTAAAGCCAGCACCATGCTGACCTGCACGAGCCGCCTCAATAGATGCATTTAAGCCAAGTAAATTTGTTTGGCGAGAGATGCTTTTTATTAAATCTGTAACTTCATTTGTTTTCTCTGAATCTTCAAGGGCGTGCTGTGCTTGTTTGTTAATTTCCTCACTTGTTGCTGCTAATTCCTCTGAATGTGAGGCAATAGTATGTACTTTGTCCTGTAGGTTGTTTACAATGTTATCCATTGTACTCATATAATCCTCAAGTTTAAGCTCATTGTCGATTGGCAATCCAAATGCCAGGGCGCCTACGACTTTACCATCTTCACGAATTGGAAATGAAAAAGCATTGATGGCAACTCCGTATACATCCTTTGGTATAACGACATCAGCATTTTGTCCTTTAAAGGCAATGAAAACATTTTGGTCATTAGCATTTACTTTTTGTCCATCTCGATAGCCTGAATCTACACGTTTACCAGCTAAATATTTTACAACTGTTTCACTTTCCTTCTCAATGACAGCTACAATTGCCTCTTCTTTTAATGCAAGGTGGATATAAGGTACTGAAAGGGCTAAAGCTTCAATAATTTGCATAAAAATTCCTCCAAGTCTGTGCAACGAAAATAGTTTAGTCATCGGAGCTCATATTGACAATGATTTCTAGATGATTAACTTCACTGTAGCACAATATTTGTCAACTCAAAATAGAAAAAAATAAATTTATTTAAAAGTCTGTGAAGAAAATTAGTCCGCAAATCTATAATCACTCAAGAAGTAATTGTCAATTAAAATAGTGTGTGCAGAAATAAAAACAGAGGTAAATTTGTCTATTTTTTGACAAACTATCGTGTGTTTTAAAGAATATTGTATTAGAATAATAGTAGTATTGGAAGTACGTTAAGGAGAGAAAGAAATGGATTATATTCAAAGAGGGACTAAGGCCTTTAATAAAGCTAATTGGGCTTTATTTTTAGCCGGCTTTATTACCTTCGCCAACTTATATGTTTCACAGCCATTACTACCAACATTTGCGGAGGAATTTCATGTATCACCAGCAGTTGCGAGTTTATCGCTTTCTGTGACAACCTTTGCGCTTTCCATCAGTATGATTGTTGTTGGCTCATTATCAGAGGCATGGGGAAGGAAATCTTTGATGACGATTTCTATTTTTGCAGCATCTATCCTGACGCTTGCACTAGCCTTTTCGCCTAATTTTGAAACGATTTTAGTATTGCGTGTTATACAGGGCGTTGTCTTTGCAGGCTTGCCAGCAATTGCGATGGCTTATTTAGGAGAGGAAATGGATCCATCTAGTTTAGGTATTGCTATGGGCTTATACATAAGTGGTAACTCGGTAGGAGGGCTTAGTGGACGAGTGATCATAGGGACATTAACGGACCTTTACAATTGGCAGGTGGGGATGATTGTACTTGGTGTCATCAGTCTTATGATTAGCGTGTTATTTATCTGGATGCTTCCTAACTCCAAGCATTTTACAGCACGTCCATTGCAGATTAAATCATTAACGGCATCTCTTTTGCAGCATTTAAAGGACCCATCCATGCTTTGTCTTTTTGGTATTAGCTTTGTATTAATGGGAAGCTTTGTGACTCTTTATAATTACATTGGCTTTAAATTGATGGCGCCACCTTATAATTTAAGTGCTACGATTGTTGGCTGGATTTTTGTCATTTACTTAGTAGGGACATTTAGCTCTGCTTGGTTCGGTAGTCTAGCTGATCGATATGGCCGTCAAAAGATGTTGTTATTGTCTATTGCGATTATGTTTACAGGGGCGATTCTTACATTAAACGGGCTGCTTAGTTTGAAGATTTTAGGAATTACAATCTTTACATTTGGCTTCTTTGCGGCGCACTCGATTGCCAGTGGCTGGGTAAGTAAACGAGCCACTCATGATAAAGCACAGGCTTCTTCTCTCTATTTATTTTTCTATTATTTTGGTTCAAGTGTTGGAGGAACAGTAGGAGGGATCTTCTGGATGCATTACGGCTGGGGAGGGGTTATTGGTATGATTGCTGTATTTTTAGTCGTGGCAAGCTTACTATCATTTTTAACTTACTTCAGCAGGTGTCCAAACACCCGCTGAAATAAGTTAAAGCCTCCGGCGGATGTCACGGAAATCGGAAAAGGAGTTCTTAAAGGATGTTAGCCTAAAATCATCGCATCCATGCGATAACGGCTAACTGACCTGCATCATGCAGGCCTAAGCACAAAGCCGATTCCGGACGCAATTATGCCAAGGCATAATTGATTAAAGCGGATTATTGCTAAACAACAGCGCATTGCATTAGGGCACTAGGAATAGTAATTTTTTGTTTAGTTTATTTACTTTTCTTGTCCGCATCCATATATATAGCCATCTTCATTAATTATTATAAAAATGATTTGTCATAAACTATCTGATAATATAATGAGTAGACTGGTGATAAGAGGAGTTGAAAGAATATGTTCGCGCGTTATAAAGGATTTTCTATTGTCTTTGCTTTTCTGGCAGTAGCATTTGTTTTGACAGGTTGTGGAGCCGCTAAAGACAGTGGGCAATCGGAAGGAAATACGGCAAAGAAAACGGAAGAAAATGTGGATTATTCATCAAAAGTAAAGGAAAATCCAATTGTAACGATTACGATGAACAATGATGAAAAAATCGTAATCGAATTAGAGCCTTCTACAGCGCCGAATACGGTAGCTAATTTTATTTCCTTAGTTAAAAAAGGTTTTTATGATGGTCTTATTTTCCATCGAGTTGTCCCTGATTTTATGATTCAAGGTGGAGATCCTTCAGGTAATGGTACGGGTGGTCCAGACTATTCGATAGAAGGTGAGTTTTCATCAAATGGTTTTAAAAATGATTTAAAGCATGAACGTGGTGTCATTTCAATGGCTCGTTCGCAGGATCTGAATTCTGCGGGATCTCAATTTTTCATTATGGTAAAGGATACATCGCAGCTTGATGGCCAATATGCTGCCTTTGGAAAAGTGATTGAGGGGATGGAGACAGTAGATGCTATCGCTGCTGCTGAACGAGATGATGAAAAGCCATTAAAAGATCAGCAAATGAAAAAGGTAGAAGTAGATACAAAGGGCTTTGATTATCCAGCCCCAAAGGTACTAAAATAACAGTGTGATAATCTGAAATAGGCAATCTTAATGGAGCCTAACAAAGAAGCATGAGAGATCTTATGTTTTATCAAGACCAAAATTGAAAAAAGTTAAATAAATTAAATGACCAAACATATTTTATATGACTAATATGTTTGGTCCTTTTAGATAGGTTCTTATGCTTTTATTCTATACCCTATTTCATGTTTGCCACTAACATTTATCATAAGCAAACTTGTTAAATATTGGATGTTGAAAGTAGTTACCTTTACTTTATTGGGTGGGATAATAGGGGCTTTTTCTTTTGAAATAATATATGGTTCCCGTTCTATAGTAGAATATAATTTAAGTATTGTTAGTTCGATTATTATTTTTGGGATTGCAGGTTTACTCTATGCTTTGGTAGAAAATTCTGTGAAGAAAAATATTAAATTTGTTTAACTAATGAGGTGCTTTACTTGAAGAACATTGAGTTGCATATGCAGCTCTTTTTTCTTTATTAAACTCCCATGAAAGAACGTAATAATCTTTCATTTTCTGTGGTGAAGTGCTGATTTTTGCGCTTCATGGATGGATAACGGTGCAGGTTAGATCAATAAGGAATTCCATTTTTATAACGAATATAATATTAGTTTCGGTGAACCGTATCATAAGTAAGTGTGGTTCATAATTTCACAGAAATAAAAATTGTCGTATTAATTATATAAGATTTTCAATTATTAAAGAACGCGATAGGTTGTGTTCTTTTTTGTTAAGTGAATAAAAGAAGTTGCATCTGACGTAACGGTAGAATTTATACTGAAGAAAAGGGAGATGAAAATATGTATTCAATTGGTCAATTTGCGAAAAAGACGGGGCTAACGGTACGAGCGTTACGATTTTATAGTGAAAAGGGTTTGCTAGAACCATGTTTTATTTCAGATTCGGGACATCGTTATTACGATGACGATAGCATTGAAACAATTCAAAAAATAGTAACATTAAAATATTTAGATTACTCATTGGAGGAGATTGAAGATCTTTTACGGAATGGAGAACAGCAGCTAATAGATTCATTTAAGTTTCAAAAACTACAACTAGAGAAGAAGCGAAACCAAATTGATCGTGTTATTGCGAGCTTGGATCAGGCGATTGAAATAGGAAAACAAAGTGAAGTAATTGATACATCAATTTTTTTAACGGTGATTTTTAACTTACTAAAAGAAGATGAACAAAGGGACTATTGGCGAAGTATATTACCTGATGAGTTGGTAGAGCGCCTATTTGATTTTTCAGGAATGAATATTATTGAATTAAATCAAAAATACATAGATTTAGCAAATCAGTTGAAGCAGGCATACATTCAACCGACTCAAGACGAATATTTGAAATCGTTAATCGAGCAGTTATTCTCACTAATTCCACAAGATATAGTAGAAGAGTTAGTAGAAGTATTAAAGGAATATGAGGATATTCAACTAAATGAATGGTTATTTCCTACACCCTTTACAAAGGAAGAGGAAGAGTGGTTGATTTCGCAGGCTGACAGACTTGGGGTGTATGGAGGTTTGGATGATGAATAATTCTGTAAGAGGAATTTGGCAGCTTGTTAATAGTAATCGATTGTCGAAGCAACTCACGATAGGCACTCTTTTACTAAGTATCGTTGAAACACTTATCGGATTGGCTGTTCCCTTAGTTACGATGAGAATGATCAATGACTTTTCAACGATTGGCTTTTCATTGCAGGCGATATTATTAGTAGGTGCATTTCTAATTTCCCAAGCCGTACTGAGTGGAGTAACGTTTTATATGATGCGTAAACTTGGGGAAAGAATTGTGGCTAATTTGCGCAATACGGTATGGGCACATGTTTTACGGTTACGTATTCCTTACTTTGATGCACATGAATCTGGTGAAACAATGAGCAGAATTACACAAGATTCTAATGTTATTAAGGAGCTTATTACAGATCATTTGATTAGTTTTATTTCGGGTTTATTTGCTATTGTTGGTGCAGTAATAATATTAATTATCATTGATTGGAAAATGACACTACTGATGCTAATTGCGGTTCCAGTAGCAATTTTATTGACATTGCCTCTTGGACAACGTATTCATAAAATCGCGAAAGCAAATCAAGACGAACTTGCTAGTTTTACTGGACAGTTGGGACGTGTATTAACGAATATTCGACTCGTGAAAGTTTCGCAAACAGAAAATTTTGAGCAGCAAAATGGGGAAGAAAAAATTCATCATTTGTATCGATTTGGGTTAAAGGAAGCAAAAATTTTAGCGGTTTTATCACCGATTATGACGTTAATTATGATGGTCGTGCTCATATTATTATTTGGATATGGTGGCGCAAAAGTAGCAACTGGTGCGATTTCAGCAGGTGAACTTGTAGCGATTATGATTTACCTTGTGCAAATTATTATGCCATTTACGCAAATGGCAACATTTTTCACTGCACTTCAAAAAGCGATGGGGGCAACGGAACGATTACAAGAAATTTTGAACGAACCAATCGAAGGGCATGGGATGAATGCTATTTCTTCTCCCAATGAGTCGATTGCTTTTGAAAATGTTGCGTTTCAATACAATGATAACCCTATTTTAAAAGGTATTTCCTTTACGATTCCAGCAGGAAAAACAACCGCATTGGTTAGTGCCAGTGGGGGAGGAAAGACCACAATGTTTTCATTAATAGAACAATTTTATGATGTAACAGATGGTACTATTCGATTTGGAAAACAGCCTATTGAAAGCATCGATTTAAAGCAGTGGCGTAGTTTATTTGGGTATGTATCGCAAGAAGCACCACTCATGAATGGAACAATTCGAGATAATGTAACTTATGGCAAAAGTGACGTTTTAGAAGCAGATACTATAAGTGCATTAAAAAACGCTTATGCATGGGATTTTGTCCAACAATTTGAAAAAGGGTTAGATACAGAAGTAGGGGAGGGAGGAATTAAATTATCAGGTGGGCAAAGGCAGCGGATAGCGATAGCACGTGCATTATTCCGAAATCCAGCGATATTATTATTAGATGAAGCAACATCTAACCTTGATAATGACTCAGAGAGAGAAGTACAAAAGGCATTCGAGCATGTAATGAAAGAACGTACAACGGTTATTATTGCACATCGCTTATCGACAATTACACATGCGGATCAAATTCTAGTGTTTGAGGATGGTCTGATTACTGGTTCTGGAAAACATGAGGAACTTCAAGAAAACCATACTTACTATAAACAGCTAATTAAATTAATGACGACAGAAGCTATATAATGATTGATTATCGAGTTTGAATAAAGTAGTAAAGTTGTTACATAGTGAAGCAAATTGAATCGCACTTACTGTAATATTTACTCAAATATAGAATGAGTAGTAAAATAGCAATTAATATCAAAAAACAATATTATAAATCCTCTGAAATTAGGAAGTAAGGTGAGCAATATGTATAGCGAAGTAACTCAAGATGTAATTTGTTCTTTAGAAGAGTGTTTACTAGATGATTGGCAGTTAGATGATTATGCATCGCATATTGGCTATTCAAAATTTCATTTATCACGTATTTTCAAACAAGAAACTGGATTGACGATAAGTGAATATATTCGAAAACGAAGACTGGCAACAGCAGCAATGTATTTATTATATTCAGATGAATCGATACTTCAAATTGCGTTTGAGTTACGCTATCAATCACAAGAAGCATTCACACGTTCTTTTAAAGAGCTATATAAAATGCCACCTGGCAAATATCGCAAAATTATGCGAACACTTCAAGGGACGGAGGAAAAAGATATGAGTGATTTAACGACAATTAAAGGATGGATTTTAAGTGGTTCACACCCAACTTTTTATGAAATGAAAGCCGATGGACAAGTATTTCATACAGGCATGAAATCAGGTTTACTGTCTTCGAAAACAGATGTAGGTGAAGGTCAATTCGGGACAATGATGCAAAGCTTTTCAGCAGAATATTGGCTAGGAAAACGTATAAAACTGTCTTGTTTCTTAAAAACAGACGAAGTTGTAAAATGTGGAGTTTGGTGTCGAGTAGATAATAGTACAGGTGATGCGATTCAGTTTGATAACATGGATAATAGACCTATTCAGGGTACAACGGACTGGAACTTCTATTCGATTGTATTAGATGTACCAAAGGAAAGTGCTTCTATTCATTTCGGTGTTCTATTAACAGGAACAGGTAAAGTGTGGGCTGATGGATTTAAGTTTGAAGAAGTAGATTTATCTGTTACATCAACTAATATGCTTGGTCAAGAAGAAAATTTGCCATTAGAGCCGATTAATTTAGGGTTTGATGAAGGGTGATTATAATTATGTTTACTTAATTAAAATGACATATTTAATTTTTTTACTTAAAAGCTGTTTTCCTAAAGATTGTTGCTATAAAATGCTGTAGCGTGCGAGGACTTATGTTAAATATTAACTACCTATAATGAGGTATATTAAAAAACATTTAAAAGCACATACTTTTTATAGTAAACACTTTATAAGGTACATTTGAATGTGTTGTATTATTTCCGAAAAATATACATAAAAAGGGGACATAAGAGTGTCAAAAATTCCGATTACTTTAAAGTGGATGATTGCTATCGGTATTATTGGTATCGGTATTACTATTATCCTTACTTCATTTTACTTTTTACAAGACCACCAATATTATAGATGGATAAAATGGGCAGGTTTCATTTTGTTTTTTGCAGGGATTATATTAGCACCATTTGCTAAAGAATCTAATCAAAAAAATGTAAAAAACTAGATAAATTTATTAAATAGGCTGTCTATGGACAGTCTGGTTTTATCCCTGTCCAACGTTCCTTTTACTGCATATTTTCTATCAGATATTCATTCAACATAGCGACGAAACCACTGAAATCTGATTAAAGAGCATCTGAATAAAGGTGCTTTTTGTTTTTTCTTAAAACTTCAACTGTGAAATAGTGAGATTTTTGACAAGCTGAGATAAGCATTTGTTCTACCCGATTTTCAAATGCTAAGTTTTTATGTATCTCAAGCCAACGATACCAATAAAGGTAACTATCCAAATGAACTTTTGATAAACGGAAAAATTGAAGTGGTAGAAATTATTGATGATTTCTCATATTAAATTCTGGAAAGTCGTTAAAGGTATGAATGCAGTAATACGTTTAATATGAGATATATTTAACTTACGGGGTGCAATAGTTAAACAAGGTGTTGCAGGAGCAGCATCTTTTTTGTTGTGCTAAAGGTGCGGGTTAGTTGAAATAGCAATTTTTGCTTCTGTTTTCGAAAAGAGTAATTAGAAAAGCCAATGTTCACTGTGTATACTTGTGAATATAATAATAATATGGGATTAAAAGGAGGAGAGTTAATGGATTTATTTAATTTTGCGATAGCGTTCCAAATGCTGTTGTTTCTTTATTTTGAAGTAACAACCCTTGTTAATCTTTATCCGTGGAATGATTTATCAAAATACTCAACAAAGGAAAAAATCATTGAGGCAACTGTAAACGGAATTATTATCATTCTTTGTATAGGATTGTTTATTACACAGATAAAATGGTTAATGATTATTTCGGTGGTCTTTTGGTTTGTATTTTTATTTATGCAACTTCTAAATTGGTGGATGCCTTATCTTACTGGGAAGTATTTAAAGCAATTTCCAAAAACTCTATATGAAACTCATTTTAAAAATACACTTAAATTATTACCTCCAATAAAAGATCATATTATTCCAGACCTTCAACATAATGTTTTACAAATAATATCATTGATAACTTTCATTTTAAGTGCATTAGTCTTAATCACTTAACATAATCACTTAAACTTTGTAAATCGATAACATTGTGATATTTTACACTTAAAGTAACGGGTGCATTAATTGGTGCGACACGTTCCTGGCTCAAATGAATTGTGGTTAACACAATCTCGGTAAAGGTCAGGCAATTTATGTTTTTAATTGAAGGATATTATCAAGAAGTCGAATGATGAGGTAACGCTCAGAAAGGCTCCCCCTGCGTCGAATAGCACACTGTTTAGTAAGGAAAAGCGTGTTATAAGCTCGGTTAATAGGCGTAAGAATTTACCGTAACAGTTCGGCTGACGAAACCCTACCCGATGGGGTGGTGTAAATCATAATGCTTGGGTTGAATAGATATGGTGAGAATGTATGATAGACACATAAGGTTAGTGTACTACTGGCGAACTTCCGAATGTACGGGTCTAGACGCACATAATATAGAAATGTACTAACTACTATCATGTAGGGTTAGCTATGGATGAGTAAGAATCAACTATATGAAAGTCCATCTTGTGTTACAGGCACTTGCAACGCTAACAGGCTCATAGGAAGCACCTAAGTTTGTTCCATAATAGATAATATTCAACGTGGTAAGCTGATAACGTGGAGAGCTTACTCTTGATGAAGCGTTGAGAAGGAAAATAATCGTGAGATTAGCGAGTGTATAACTTCTCTTTATATCAGTGAAAGTGGTGGTATAGTACCGTTGAAGCGTGTAATGAACGTGGAGGGATTGCCACTAGATTAATGCAAGATTTATTCACCATGCAAGGCAGTTTTTCAACGATTAATAAGGTTCCTGCGAGACTAATAGAGGTTCAGCTCCAAAAGGAGCCACCGACTTGTTAAAACGAAAGAAATTGAGGCATAGCGAGTATTATGACATGCAGTATCATTTCGATACGTTATATGCTCAAAGTGCTAATGGTCAAAATTTTTATGATTTAGTAGAACTGATGCAATCGGATGAAAATATCCGACTTGCCTACCGTAACATTAAGAAAAATACAGGTAGTCAAACGGCTGGGATTGATGGACTTGCCATCAATGATGTAAAAAGTCTTTCCATTTCAGAAGTCATCGAGAATGTACAAAAAATGTTCTCATACTACCAACCGCAAGCTGTTCGACGTGTTTTGATTCCGAAGGCAAATGGAAAAACGCGTCCGTTAGGTATTCCAACGATTTGGGATAGGTTGTTCCAACAATGCATCTTGCAAGTGTTAGAACCAATATGTGAAGCGAGATTTTATAAGCATAGTTACGGATTCAGACCGAATCGTAGCACACATCATGCCAAAGCACGCTTTGAAACATTAATTAATCGAGGATGCTTTTATCATTGTGTAGATGTTGATATAAAAGGCTTTTTCGATAACGTGAACCATGCGAAACTGCTTAAACAATTGTGGGCAATAGGGATTCGGGATAAAGCTTTATTATCTATTATTTCTCGTTTATTAAAAGCAGAAATTGTTGGTGAGGGTTTACCGATAAAAGGTACACCACAAGGTGGGATTCTCTCTCCATTATTATCAAACATCGTATTAAACGAACTTGATTGGTGGGTTAGTCATCAGTGGGAAAACTTCCAGACGAAAAAAGTCTATAAAACACCACCAAACAAGATGCAAGCTTTAAAAAAGACCAACCTAAAACCTTGTTATATTGTCCGTTATGCGGATGATTTTAAAATTTTATGTCGAACTCGTTCACAGGCGATAAGAATGTATTATGCGGTAACTGATTTTCTGAGAAATCGCCTCTATTTAGAGGTTAGCGAAGAGAAATCAAAAGTAGTAAATTTAAAGAAAAACTCCTCAGAATTTTTGGGGTTCCGCATAAAAGCTCATCGAAAGAAAACAGCGAAACGTACGCTATATGTTGCACACTCTCACATGACGGAAAAAGCACTGAAAAACGCTCAACTAACGATTAAACAAGCTGTAAAAGCGATTCAGAAACATCAATCAGTAGAAAATGTATGGCGGTTTAATACGGTTGTAATGGGGATTCAAAATTATTACGCCGCAGCGTCACACGTCACAAAAGATTTAAATAAGCTGAACCACCGCACACATCGAACTATGCATAATCGACTGAAAGAAATGAGAAAAGAAGCAGCGTTCACAGACCTCACGAAATCGTTACAGAAACGGTATGAAGGATACGAATGTATGTTGTACAAGATTAAAGAAATGACGCTCGTTCCTATTCATGCCCAACGTTGCCGAGTTAATCTCAATTTCTCACAGGACATTTGTAATTATACTACCGAAGGTAGACACAAAATCCATCGCAATCAACGAGCGATTCCTAAAGAAATCCTCGCTTATGTGATGAAACAATTTATTCCACAACGCTCCATTGAATATAATGATAATCGCATTAGTCGGTTTATTGCTCAATATGGAAAATGTGCTGTAACTGGTGTTTCACTAGGTTTCAATGGTTGGCACTGTCACCATAAAACACCGTATTATTTAACACAGGATGATTCCTATGGCAATTTAATGATTATCCATGAATCAATCCACCGACTAATCCACTTAAAAGACCTCGAGAAAATACAAATGCTCCTCAAAGCATTGAAATTAGATGAAAAGCAACTACTGAAAGTAAATGAATTGCGTAAGAAATGTCTGAACGCCACAATCTGATTCTACATGACAACTTAGCCTACACATAAAAATTGAATAAATTGGATTAATGGGAACGCCGTATGCTGGGAAACTCGCACGTACGGTGTGAAGTGGGGGAAAAGCCGGAGATAACGTCAAAGGCTTACCTATCACTATAACAGAGAAACATTTATTATGGTGTTTCTCTGTTTTAAATAAACTAAAAGTACTTCTGATAAAATTCCTTCCTAAGCTTTCCACTTAGTTGTGCATTAATACGAGTAGTTTCATTTTTTTCATGCCTCATTAAACTTTGAATTACTTCAATGGGTGCGCCATTGTTTAATAGATGTGTAGCGTAACTATGTCTTAACTGATGGGGGTGTATATCTTTATTTATTCCAGCACGACTGGATATTCGTTTAATGATATACCTCACTTGTGCAATACTCATACGATGTGGATTTCTTTCAGTAACAAAAATTGCTGGATCTCTATCTTGACGACTTTCAATGTATCTTTTAAACCAAATATCACAACATAATATCCTCTAATTATTATAGTCTATTTAAAATGATGATCTTTCATGCTTCTTTGTATTTAACCCATAATATTGTAGCCTGCGTCGATGTAAATCGTTTCGCCTGTCACACCGCGTGATAAGTGAGAAAGCATCACGATTGTCATATCTGCCACTTCGTCTTGTTGAACATTACGTTTTAATGGAGCTGTTTCTTCGATCTTGTGTAAAATTGTATTGAAGGAAGGAACTCCTTTTGCAGCAAGTGTGCGAATCGCTCCAGCTGAAATAGCATTGACGCGAATATTATCTTTACCAATATCTGCAGCAAGATAGCGCATAGATGCCTCTAATGCAGCTTTCGCTACACCCATGACGTTGTAGCCATCAAGGACACGCTCTGCTCCTAAGTAACTCATTGTTACGATAGAACCGCCTTCAGTCATATAAGGATGTGCGGCTTTTGCTGCTGAAATAAGGGAATAGGCACTAGTATCTTGTGCAAATGCATAGCCATCACGAGTTGTATTTAAGAAGCGATTGTGTAAATCTTCTGCATTAGCAAAGGCTACTGAGTGCACGATACCATGGATAATGCCTACTTTTGTACCGATTTCATCGAAAGCTGCTTTTGTGCTTTCGTCGCTGTTGACGTCACATTGTACGATCAGTGAATCAGATTGCCCGATTTTCTCTAATTGCATTTGTAACTTTTTTAATGAACGTTCTTGGCGATATGTGAAAATAACATTTGCACCTACGTCAAATAAACGTTTTGCGATACCCCAAGCAATACTTCGATCGTTTGCCACGCCCATTACGACAATATTCTTATCTTTTAATTGTAATAAATTATCCATCATCTATAAGAACCCCTTTATGAAATAATATCTGTTATTAGTACCAACTACTAAAATCTTATCATACATAAAAAATGGTTGCAATAACAAGATGAAAAGAGTGTACAACTTTACTAGGAAAGGCACAAAAAAATTCATCTCCATTTAGTTAGAGACGAATCCAATAGATGGTATTTAAATTTTAGGTGACTCATACATATCTAATGCACTGTAAACTGCGCTGTGTACTGCAATCCTAAAACAGTTTTGTGTACGAATAGCCTGTGCAATTATTTTGATGGCTCTTGTTTGATCTTTGTGAAACGCTGTGTCGCTAGATAGAAGATCATCATTCAAATGAGCTAGAAAATAGGGTTGCTGAAACATTTGCTCTAAAAGGTCCGCCGTATCACTTTGAACAACTATGTTATAGGCCCAGAGGTCAATAGCTTTGCCAAGCTGGAAAGCGACAAAATAGAATAAATTATCATCATTTCTCTCGATAATTTTACGAATAATTTGAATTTTTTTGAGCTCTTCCATTAAAAAAATGTTAATTGAATAGTGCATTGCCTTTGAAGAATTTAAAAAAAGATTATTTTCCTGATGAGATTTTAAAAAGAACCAGCTATTTAAAATAATAGCCCAAGAATCTAATGCATTCATACACTTAGACTGAAAATCAGGAAAAATAGTTTGCCATTTTGCTGCAAGGTTTTTAAATTGATTAATATGGTCTTCATCAATATGGTATAAACTATGATCTGTTTCTAATTGATTAAACATTATCATTCCCCCAATAGATTTTATGTATATCCTGAGTAGGAAAATCAACTATACAATCAACTAAATCTCAGTGTTATGTTCCTTGGCCTTGGTGTTTGCAACGTGAGGATGAAAAATTAATTAAGAAGGCACCCAGTTAAGGATGCCTTTAGGGATATTAATGAAATATCAATTTCGCCTTGGCGTAATTGCGTCCGGATTTTGAATTGTGCTTGCACAATTCATTCCTTTCAAAATCCGTGACATCCGCCGGAGGCTTTATCTTCATTCAGTAGGTGTTTGGACACCCACTTAAAAGGGAACACATCAGCATTCATCTCACTACCTTCAGAGGTGGGATGAGTGCTGAATGAAGATAAAAACTATTCGAATTTTAATGAGTCGCCATCAAAAGTTTCGTCTGCTACTTTGATTGAGTCAGTTGGGCAACCTTCGAAAGCATCTTGCATGTCTTCTAATAGATCTTCTGGAACTTCAGCAGTTCCCATGTTATCATCTAAAATAACGAAGGCAATACCTTCATCATCATAATCATAAATATCTGGTGCTGCGGCTCCGCAAGCGCCACAAGCGATGCATGTATCTTTATCAACAATTGTGTATTTAGCCATTTTTTTTTTCTCTCCTTTTACGATGTTCCTACAAAGCTTCATACTCATTTTAAAGATGTTTATCTTACATTTCAACATAAATACTATTAAATTGGAGGAATTTGCGTCTATGTTTCATCAAATTTTATTGCAAATCTTTCAAAAACTCAATAACGAACGAACGATTTCTGCTGCCTATCATGTCTTGAGAGGAAAGCGCTCAGGCCAGACTATTCAAGACATCGGCCTATTTCAGCTACATAATTATTTCGGGCTATTACCTAAGTTGCCTAGGGCGACATTCGATGAGGCTGTATCTTTATTTTTGCAGTATAGTTGGTTAAAAATACAAGAATCCGGTCACTATTCCATGGAAAAGCTAGGTCTACAGCGAGCGGAGCAGACACCTGATTTTTTATTTGATGGATGGCACTATCGGGGAAATGAGCATGTATTTTTTGCAAGGCTCTCGTTAATTGTACAAAGTTTATCCTATCAAAGTGCTGGGATTCGTTCTTTTTCTCCAATAAGTAGGGATACGAATATTCAGTCTTGGGTTCGCACTTTTTTACTCGAGCATAACTACCAAGATGGGCGTTTACAGCAGCAATTATTGGAGGAATGTGAACGCGTGCTTTCTGGATTATCTTTATCTGAAGCTAACAAACAGCTTGTCCTCTATCGATTGAGTGGCCACAGTTTACCAGGATGGACTTGGCAGCAGCTTGCTAGTGAACGTAAGGAAGCAGTTTTAGATTGTCAATTAGCGTTAATAGAGTTGCTACATACATTATTAAATGAAGTCCATCAGACAAATGATTATCCGTTACTTCGTAAAATAGCAGAGGAGCTAAGAGTAAAAGCATTACTAACCGATTCAGCTCAGCAAACGGCACATTTATATGAGCAAGGATACTCGATTGAACAGATTGTGCAAATAAGAAAGCTAAAACAAAGTACAATTGAGGATCATTTAGTAGAATTAGCCATGTATGAACCGAACTTTTCGATTGGTCCGTTCGTCTCATATGAAGAAGCGGAAAAAGTTTGGCGGGCATCGAAACAATATCAAACAAAAAAATTGAAAACATTGCATGAAGTGGTTGAAGGTATGAGTTATTTTCAGTTAAAGCTTGTCCTCGCGAAAGGAGAAGTATAGATGGAACTTGAACAAACATTGGCAAAGCATTTTGGCTACACAGCATTTCGTCCAGGTCAAAAAGAGGTCATTGGGGCAATTCTAGAAGGAAAAGATGTTCTTGCTTTATTACCAACAGGGATGGGTAAGTCACTTTGTTACCAGTTACCAGGGTATATCTTGCAGAAGCCAGTATTAATTGTTTCTCCGCTACTTTCGCTCATGCAGGATCAAGTAGAGGAGCTAAAACGCATTGGTGAAAAGAGAGTAGTCGCCTTAAATTCATTTTTAACCGTAAGTGAAAAACGATATGTATTACATTTTTTAGAGCAGTTTCGTTTTATTTTCACATCACCAGAAATGCTTTTACAGCAACAAGTTCAGGACAAGCTCTCACAAATGCAGCTAGGTCTTATCGTAGTAGATGAGGCACATTGTATTTCTCAGTGGGGCTTTGATTTTCGACCAGATTATTTACGAATTGGACAATGGTTCTCACAAGTAAATCGTCCACCAGTTTTAGCATTATCAGCGACTGCGACGAACAAAGTAGTCAATGAAATACGAGATACATTGTCGCTACATACACCATTTGAGTTTTTGTACAATGTGGATCGACCAAACATTCATCTTGGACGTGTCATTTTTGAGGACAGGGCAGATAAAGTACACTGGATTATTCAACATATAAAAGAGACTGCAGGACCAGGTATTCTATATATGTCCTCTCGGAAGCGTGCAGAACAGTACAGTGAAGCACTAATCCAGGCAGGTATACGCGCAGCAGCGTATCATGCAGGCTATGGGGCTGAGGATCGCCAGTTTACTCAGCAGCAATTTATTGACGGAGAACTAGACTGGATTGTGGCAACAAATGCTTTTGGGATGGGTATCAATAAGTCAGATATTCGTCAAATTGTCCATGAAACGATGCCTGCTAATGTAGAAAATTATATGCAGGAAATTGGCCGTGCGGGGCGTGATGGTCAACCGGCGCTCGCAATTTTACTTTATTGTGATGGTGACGAGGAGCTTGCGAAATTTGTTGTAACAGGCGATTTGCCAACATCTGGTCATGTCGATCGTTATCAGGAACTACTAAATCAACAAGTACAGCCTTCACAAATGCTGAAAAACGGAGAGTTGAGTGAGACTGCTTTTCGTGTTCTTGATTACTGGCTACAACAAGAAACCATGGAACAAGTTAAAGTACGTCTAAATCATTTGGCACTGGAAAAATACCGTGCTGTCGACGAAATGCAAAAAATTACTCAGACAAAAGACTGTATTCGCACGCAGCTAGTCGGGTATTTTGGGCAAAAATTGCTGAAAAAACCGGAAAACTGTTGTGAAAATTGTGGAATCCATTATGATGAAATCAATAAAGTACGCTTGAAGGAAGAGAAAAAAATAGAAATGATCCCGTGGAAAAGTCGGTTAAAGCAACTTTTGATGGGTTTTTAGAGGCTCATCATCGTAAGTTGGGGTGACATTTTGTTAAAACGTATGTCATGTGAACAAGTTGATTGGAGTGAAGACTGAACGCCCTCAGGAAAGCACCCAGTCGCAACGAAGAACCTTTTTAGACTATAACTGACGGTCATTTACTTTTTTCGCAAAATTCGTCATAATAGAATGATAGAATGCGTAGTAAGGTTGGAGGAAAGACGAATGAGTAAAGAAGATTACCGCGATAAAATCGAAGAACATCGTCAATCTTTTGAGGAAGAACAAGAAGAACAGCAAGCTTTATCTAGAGTTTCAAGAATGAATAAAAATGGAAGCAACAATAATAAGCCAAAAAATACAAAACGAAAAACGCCACTAATGACGATTCTTTTTGTAATCTTTATTTTAATTCCATTATCATTATTAATCTATTTTGCGAAATTCTACGAACCTGGTCAAACGATTGAAGAGGCAGAAAAAAACTCTGAAGATTTTGTAGAAATTGACAAAACAGGAAGTAAAGCTGAAGCATCTTCAACTAACAAAAATAAAGAAGACGATAAAGCAGACAAAGCAAAGGATCAATCCAAGAAAGACGCTGAAAAGTTAACAGCTGAACAGAAGGCGGCTGAGGAAACGAAAAAGGCCGAAGCAGCCAAGAAGGCCGAAACAGCCAAGAAGGCAGAAGAAGCTAGAAAAGTGGAAGAAGCAAGAAAGGCAGAGGAAGCTAAAAAAGCTGAGCAAGCTAGAATAGCACAGCAACAACAAGCTGAGGCGGCAAGAAAAGCGGAAGAGGCGAAAAAAGCTGACCAAGCGCGCAAAGCCGAAGAAGCACGTAAAGCTGAGGAAGCGAAACAAGCTGCAAAAGCAAGTACCCATACTGTAAAGCAAAATGAAAATCTATATCGTATTGCATTGAATCACTACGGTGATGGAAGTGAAGCAACACTAGCAAAAATCCGTGCCGCAAACGGTATGTCTTCTAATACTTTAACAGTTGGGCAAGTTATTAAGCTACCATAAGAAAAGCGGGTATCATTCTTTGGCAATGATGTTTTTCTAGTATAAAATAATGGACAAACGTTAACACCAAATAAGGTGAGACGTGCGTCTGATTTAGTGAAAAGACGATTCGTTATAATGAAGAATCGTCTTTTTGCTTTCGTAAGGAGATGTTAGGGAATGATTTATATTGGACTATTTGTTTTAGTAGTCATCGCGTTCCTGCTTTATATGTTGAAGGTGGCACATGAAAATAATGTTTTACATCATCAATTGTTATTAAAGGGTGAACAAGAAAAGATTCGACTATTTTTTATTTCGGATACACATTTACGCAAAATTAACCGTCAGATGATTGAGAAATTAGATGGTCAATTTGATGCTGTTATTATTGGTGGAGATTTTGCGGATGGACGCACACCTATTCCGCGTATTCATGACAACCTAAAATTATTAACTCCTTTAGGACCAACTTATTTTGTATGGGGTAATAATGACAGAGAAGTAGGTGAAGAGCGTTTCCGAAATATTTTACAGGAACATGGTGTTCAGATTATTGCCAATGATGCTATATTACTACCTAAAAAAAACCGCTTTTGGCTAAATGCAATTGAAGACACAACTACAAGGAAAAATAGCTTTGATGAAGCATTTGCAAAGGTAGGAGAGAAAGACTTAGTTGTTTTCATCGCACATAACCCTGGTGTTTTTGCAAGAGTCCGTGCTAAATTCAGGGCAGATTTAATGATTGGTGGGCATTTACACGGTGGTCAAATTAGAATTGGTCCATACGGAGTGCATCCAAACGGCTCTTATCGGGAGCGTGAGGGTGTGATGACGTTAGTAAGTAACGGCTATGGTACGACATTATTACCTTTCCGACTTGGTGCGAGACCACAATGTCATATTATTGACATTGAAATTTCGGGTAAATAAACAACCAAAACTTGATAGAAGGCGTATAATGGAAGCGATGATCGATTTATCCCGCATTAACGGACAGTAATTTATCTGTACTGAAAGCGAATCGTCAACTACAAGATTCCCACCTCAAAATTCAACGAGAGCAAAGAAGTTAGGTGGGAGACTAACTGCCCGTAAAAACCCGATTGATGAAGACAAATAATCAGTGAGGATGAAGAAAGCTCCCACTGATTAAAGTTTCGCTTTAGTGAAAGTAAAGTATTGGCAAATTAATGCTGATACGAATTTGATAGGAGTGTCAAGAAATGCAACAAGTAGATGCAATTATTGTTGGGGGAGGCCCATGTGGTTTAGCAGCAGCAATAGCCTTGCAAAATATTGGATTAAAGCCAGTTGTAATTGAAAAAGGAAATATCGTAAATGCGATTTACAATTATCCTACGCATCAAACTTTTTTTAGTACGAGTGAACGTTTAGCAATCGGTGAAGTGCCTTTTATTATTGAAGGACGTAAGCCGAAGCGAAACCAAGCACTAGTTTATTATCGAGAAGTTGTGCGTTTGAAAGATATTCAAGTAAACCGCTTCGAAAAAGTAAATAGCGTTGTAAAAAATGGAGCAGTGTTTACAGTAACGACAGATAAAGAGGTTTATGAAACATCTTATGTAGTGATCGCAACTGGCTACTATGACCATCCAAATTATTTAAACATTCCAGGTGAGAAATTACCGAAAGTATTCCATTACTTTAAAGAGGGACATGAATTTTTCGATACGGATGTTCTTGTAATAGGTGGGAAAAATTCGGCAGTGGATGCGGCGCTTGAGTTGAATAAGGCAGGAGCACGCGTCACTGTTGTCTATCGTGGTAGTGAGTATTCATCTAGCATCAAGCCATGGGTTTTACCAGAATTTGAAGGAGTAGTACGAAATGAAGAAGTCCAAATGCATTTCAATACAAATATACTGGAAATCCGTGAGCATGAGGTCGTAGTAGAAATTGATGGTAGCAAGAAAACTTTAAAAAATGATTTTGTTTTTGCGATGACAGGTTATCATCCAGATCATTCATTTATTCGAGCAATGGGTGTCTCTATTGATTATGAAACGGGTCGTCCTTTCTTTAATGCAGAAACTATGGAAACAAATGTAGAAGGACTTTTCATTGCAGGAGTTATTGCAGCTGGAAATAATGCCAATGAAATTTTTATTGAAAATGGCCGATTCCATGGCGATTGTATTGCAAAGACAATTGCAAAAAGAGCAAACTAGCAATAGGAGCTGTATAGGCATATAAGCTTATACAGCTTTTTTTAAGTGACGGATAGAAAGGCAGAGCGACGAAAAGAGAAAGCCGAGCGACGGATAGAAAAGGGAGAGCGACGGATAGAAGAGGCAAAGTGCCAGATAAAAAAAGTCAAAACGATTAATAGACATTAAAAAATGTCATAAATAATGTTAACAATACATAATTTCGGATCACCACCAAAACTTAGGGATAACATTTGTTAAAACTTATGCCATATATAAGTCGATTGGAGTGAGGCTGGTCGGCTCCTTGGGATTAGCGACACAGATGAGTCCCCGGAGCGAGCATAGTAGAGGAACGAAGGCTAAAAACATCAAATCCTGTGATAACGCCTTCGTACCCAATAACTAGTTGCAGCCCTCCGCTTACGCACAAACAACACCTAGTTGTCCCAAACGGCTCATCGGGCGCCCCTAGTAAAGCACCCAGTCGAAACGGAAATCAACCCCACGTTAAGGTGATGAGCTATAATTTTTGTAAAAAAGGTGTGAAAGAACGCTTGGATTTTACTGGATGCTTAGTTATATAATAGGGAATTTTATGACGGCATATTTCGTTGGAAAAGCGTATGGTGTTAATTTACAGGAAGAGAGAAGTAAAAACTTAGGGGCTCGAAACGCTGGTAGTGTTATTGGAAAAGGTGCTTTTATATGGACTTTTTTAGGGGATTCTTTAAAGGGGGCGCTCGTTGTAGGGTTAGGGCGTTTATGGCATTTCGAAGAATGGGCAATAGTTCTAGGTGCTTGTTTAGTTATGCTCGGTCATTTGTTTCCGGTTTGGCTTAAGTTTAATGGTGGAAAAGGGGTAGCAACTTTTATTGGTGTAGGTCTAGCATTATCACCAAGTTTATTTTTAATGATGGTTTTAGGAACAGCTATTACCCTTAGTTCGACCGTTGTGAGTGGAAAAGCTGTTGGTGCACTTTATAGTGGCTTGGCTTTTGTTTTTTCGCAAAACATTGTGAAATCTTCCGCAACATTGCCTGCATATCTCGATTTAGCTCATTACCAGCAAGGTGCTATTCCGTTTAGTACTTGTTGGAAATGTTGAAGCGGCATTACAGGCATATCCTGCACGCTATGAACTGCTACAGCAGCGCTTTAATACTCTACTGCAGCTTCCGTTCATGCACTATAGACTTTCAACAACACATTATCCAATGTTAATAACATTAAAATATCCGAAGTCTCTGTCCAATTTACATATGAATTTAACATTAAATGGACTATTTGTTCATGGAGATAGTAGCTATTTACCTGACTACTCCCACAGCTAAAGCAGTGGGGTTCTTATATACTTAATAGAAGCGTTACAAAGCTCTCCACAGATGGTGTTGCCATGTCCTGTGTACAACATCTTTGATTTATCCTCTGTTCCAT
>NZ_LIYL01000067.1:0-1251 GCF_001278875.1 Lysinibacillus sp. FJAT-14222
GCCTGATTGAAACCAATATGACAACGTGTCGCAAAGTTTTGGTTGTAATCTTCGAACTGTGAAACAAGGAAGCGTTCTAGTGATTCTTCATTTGGAAATTGCTCTTTGCGTTTTGTATATTTCTTGATTTTTTTATTAAATGACTCAATCAGATTGGTGCTATAAATACTACGCCAAATCGCTTTTGGAAAGCTATAAAACGTCAGGAGATAGGCATTGTCCTGCAAAGATTTCACGACTTTAGGATAGGCTTTTCGCCATTTCGAACAGAAATCATTTAGCGCAAGTTGTCCTGCTTCTTTATTTGCCGCCTTGTAAATTGTTTTAAAGTCATCACAGATTTCTTGACGATCTTCTACACGAACCTTATGTGAAATATTGCGTGCCACGTGTACTAGACAAGTTTGGTACTGTGCTTTCGGAAAGACCGTAGAAATTGCATCCACCATGCCTTTTAAGCCATCAGAAATAAACAGAAGAACTTCTTCGACACCACGTTCCTTGAGTTCTGTGAGAAGTTCCTGCCAGTTGTACGCAGATTCAGTTGGTGCAATCGTGTAGGCCAGAACTTCTTTTGAGCCATCTTCACGAATACCAACAGCGATATAAACAGCTTCTTTTGACACTGTTTCACGACGCACTGGAATATATGTCGCATCTAAGTAAACGCAGACATAACGTGCGTTTAAGGGACGTTTATTAAAAGCTTCTACCTGTTCTGTGACCACTTTTGTCATGTTAGAAATCGTCTGCGGTGTGTAATGATGGCCATACATCTTTTCAATTAAACCAGCGATTTCTGACATTGTAATTCCTTTTTGGAAGAGATGAATGACCGTTGATTCTAGTGTGTCATTTGAGCGTTTATAGGGTACGACGGTCTGTTGCTTGAACTCACCGTTGCGATCACGTGGAATCTGGATGTTTAAATCACCATATTCGGTATGTAACGTGCGTGAATACGAACCATTGCGTGAATTGCCAGAGTTGAAGCCAATTCGATCATATTTTTCGTAATCTAAAAAAGCCGTTAGTTCTGTCGCGAGTAGCGTATTGACCGCTGTTTCTAAATGGGTACGAAAAACTTCGGTAATATCTTGTTTTTTTACTAGAGCTTCGACAATTTCTGTTGTAAACTGATTCATAGGGAAGACCTCTTTTCTAGGATTGGTTGTGGTGACTTAATTCTACCAAGAAAAGGTCTTTCTTTTTTGTCGTCTTATTCATTTACACAAAATATTTTATACTCTC
>NZ_LIYL01000011.1:0-1120 GCF_001278875.1 Lysinibacillus sp. FJAT-14222
CGTAAATCCGTGTCACATTTGATTTTGAAAACCTTCTGACAGAGGGAATCATTACGTAACGGACAGGTTGCACATTCTTTTGGTCTTGTGAATTTTAGTGTTCGGTACTTTTCATCGAAGCTGTCGTAACAGTAGCTGTGTTCACGTACACAGGCTGGCCTGAAATGCTCATCAAATCCAAGATACTCGCCTTCATTACGGACATTATAGGGAATAACTGCACGCATTTGATACGCATGTAATTGACGGTAAATAGGCTCATAATCATACCCTGCATCCAAAATAGCGGTCTTAAAATGCCCTTGAAATAGGTCTTTTCCTTTCTTTAAAAGAGGAATCGCTGCTTTACTATCCGACAAATTGGCAGATGTCATGAGGCGTCCAACAATATATTGACTCTTTGTGGTCACCGCGAGATGTCCTTTAAAGCCAAACCAAAACGTATTTTTGCCATCACTGTTCTTTTTGATGCCCCAATTTGGTTCGATGGGTACATCTTGCCACAGTGTCTCTAGTGGTGTATCAAGTTGGTCCTTGATTTCTTTTTCATAAGTTGACTGATTGGCTTTGATTTCTGCTTGTTCCGTAAGCCAAGCGTTTCGTTCTTCTTTTGATTTTCGTCCACGTTTTTTGGGTGGTGCAGGCTCTTTTTTCTCCGAAGGTTTCGCTGCATCGCGTGACTCAAAATGAGTGGCATCAATCGCGAGGTGTTCATCACAAAGGAAACCTTCTATAAAGGCTGTTTGAATCAATGTATCTTGCATGTGATCGAGCACATCTGATTGACTAATGACGTCGATCATACGCGAATAGGACGCTTCAGAGGGCACAACATCAGAAACAAGAAAACCGCAATCCAAGCGGAATAAAGGATCATTGACCAAACGTTTGATTAAATCCTTGATTGTTGGAATTCGTTCGACAATACGAATAATGAGTGACTGTATCATAGCACCGTAATTTAATTCACGTGGGGCACCACGTAATGTCTTTTTTGAAAACAACTGAAAAATAGGTTGCACGTCGAAAGTGGCAAAAATCGTATCAAAACGACGGGAACTTTCCATTTCCAATAATTCTTGGATGTCAAATAGGCTCATTTGTTTTACAATAGTCATAG
>NZ_LIYL01000049.1:0-1093 GCF_001278875.1 Lysinibacillus sp. FJAT-14222
CATATCGATCGACCTCCGTGTTATTTACTTAACTATAACACTAAAGCATCCTACGACATCTATCCTAACAGAGGGGGCTATCCATCGAATAAATAGCTTCATTCATTTCCTCCACAAGCTTATAAATTAGTTCTTCATCCTTTGCCATCACTCATTCAATCCTTTAAGTAAAGTTAATAGTAAAGGTATCTTTACTATTAACTTTACTTTATTTTAAATGGTTATTATTGTCAACCGCTTCAACGAAAAAGTGCTGGATCTAATCCAATAATTTTCAAGAATTATTCACATGTAAAAACGAAATCAGATCAAATTCTCAAAAAAGAAATAACACTACTGTCAAGACATTAAGACTTGCAAAATAAAAGACCTCCTTATTAAGAGGTCTTTAGTAGTTTTTATGCCCTTATTTTTCTGCAATCTCTAATTGTTTGTAATAGTTTTCTACAATTGGATGAATATCTGACTTTGAGTCGTAATAGGTATTGTCTATTTCACTAAGCGTAAATATAAATTCTTTTTCGCCATCCAAAAGAGCAATACCATAGAGCCAGCCTGTTCGTTCTTCTTGATTATCTTGTGGAATAAATTCTATATCTTTAATCAGATTTAGGAATTCCCCAATTTGCTCTTGCTTCGTTATCGTTTTAGCATAACCAGTTGAACCATCTTGAATGATCACTTTATCCACATTTTCAATTTTTGCATCCTTATAAAATTCTTCTAATGTTTGCGTTTTTGCAACAGTACAAGCAGAAAGTAAAAATAGAATGACGAATAAAATCCCGAACATCGATTTTTTCATTGAACCACCTCCAAGTTTATTCTACTGCCTATTAGAAGGATTAAATTACAAATAGTTACATCACATCAATAAATAGAGCGATTCATTGCAAGAGCGGGTATTCCCCTCTATTACGTGGATATCCTCATGTTTTGTGTAGATATTCTCTTCTGCTTCTTTCCACCTTTATACTCTACTATTTTTTATTAAAAAATTGTTTACGATAAACATGCCTAAATTGCAATTACAAGTTGAACACTTTTTTTAAAAAAACACCCCAGAGGTTCCTTTGTCTTCTGTTTGTCGGTC
>NZ_LIYL01000056.1:0-1006 GCF_001278875.1 Lysinibacillus sp. FJAT-14222
CTCAAACTTCGCAGACTGAAATCGACAAATAAGCCTTGATATAATTAGGAAGGCTGGCGATCCATTGCTGAAGTTGACTTTTGATTAGTTTTTGGATTTTTGTATTTGTCTTTTTTAGGGTATCTTCAAGAAGCTCGATTAATTGCTGTAAAGCGACAGCCCAATCGAGTTCATTTACTTCATCGCAAAGTTCATAGAAAATGCCACCTAATGTTCGCTGGTCGGTATGGCAGCGATTTTGCCAGGACAAAACGATATATCTTGAAAAGACAATGGTTGTGTGACTGATGAGTAAATCATAAGACATCCCTTGAAATTCTTTTTGAAGTCTCAATAATGATTTGGTTGTCTTAAAGAAGACTTCGATGTCCCAACGCATTCCATAAATACGAATGATTTCTTGTTCAGAAAGCGTACAGTCCGTGCTAAGAATGGCAAGCCACTCACTCTTTTTATTTCTGTTTTGGACAAATACAACCTTTACCTGAACGCCATTTGCCATCGTTGTATGAATCGATCGCAAAATTCCTTTCTTGTCTGGGACAGGTGTGGCAATCTTATACAATTCTTTTAAAGAGAGTCGTTGGTTGTTCATCAAATAACGTTGGTTCGTATTTTTCACCATACCAATGACATCCAGACCTAGTTCAACGATGGATTGAATGAGCGGTTGTTGTGTAAACCACGTATCCATTAACACATAATCAGCGGATACACCTGCTTGTAAGGCTCTTTCAAGCATACTTGGAATGATTGTAGGCGCGGATTCTAACGATTCTACACGACGTTTATAGCCCGAGGTACGTTTGTCGATGTTGTTCGAAATCCCATTGATTTGTGCATTTTTTGAACTCAGTAACGTAAAATCCAGCGGCATAAATGTAAAGCCGTCTGACCAACCCAAAGTAAGCATACGAAAGCCTTTATAGAAGCGCTTCGTTAAAGAGGAATGATCCATACAACGTGCGAGAAGCTCAACCTTTTTACTACGATTCCGATCAAACAT
>NZ_LIYL01000030.1:0-830 GCF_001278875.1 Lysinibacillus sp. FJAT-14222
ACTTCTTGAATAAAATAAGGGGGACTAATTTTCGTGTTCAAATTGACGTTATGTAAATCATTTGTTATTTGACGTAAATTAGCTAAGCCTAGACCTCGATTTTCTCCCTTTGTTGAAAAGCCTTCTTGATAAATTTCATGCACCTTAATAGATATTTTCTTATCAAATGTGTTACTCACAACTAATAAGACAATCTCGTCCATGCGGATAAACGCCATGCGGACTTCGCCATTTTCAACCCCTCGTGCAGCTTCAATTGCATTATCTAGTAAAATTCCAACCATACGATTTAAAAGAACTGGGTCTACATCAATATCTGTAACTTCCTCAACAATTTCAATGTAAAACAGTACATGATGTGATTGGGCTTGTAAAATTTTTGTAGTTACTAACCCTTTTAAACTATTTATTTTTAAGTTGTTTAGCATCATCATCGCTTGTTGATTTAGCTGTTCATGATGATTCGCTTCTAAAATATGATCATAGAAATATGTATGTAGACCTTCATAGTTTTTATCATCAATAAATGTCCGTAATGTAGATAAAATATTAATGTAGTCATGTTTGAATTTGCGCATATCCTGGTTAATTTGTTCAATAGATGCAACATATGATTCGAAGTTTTTCATTTCTTGTTCACGTTGCTTTATTTTATATTGTTTAAATGCTAAATATAGAACGACAAATAGACTAATTGAAAGTAATAGAAAATAAATTAAGAACATCGCTAAATTTTTTTGAACACTTTCATAGAAATTGTCATGGTCAATTGCCATGATATTGATGTACATAAAGATGACTGTAGCAATACCAAGGAATACCGAAATATA
>NZ_LIYL01000039.1:0-810 GCF_001278875.1 Lysinibacillus sp. FJAT-14222
AAATTGTCATGGTCAATTGCCATGATATTGATGTACATAAAGATGACTGTAGCAATACCAAGGAATACCGAAATATATGAAACACTTTTAAATACCCAGCGTTCACTCAAAAATTTCACAACTCGTTTATAAAAAATGGCGAATACTATGGCAAATACTATTAAAAATAAGAAATAGCCGATTATAATTAGCTGTTCATTTCCTATTGCATTAAGTAAACGAAAAGCAATTATATACGATATGTTATCGCTAATTACTATAAAAATAAGCGCCATAAACACATGAAGAATGCTCATAATACATTTTGTTTCTCGATAAACCATAATTGCTAATATCAATACAAGGTATAAGATAGATATTGGTCCAATAAATAGAAATAATATAGCTGTTGGTAAAAACATAATAAGTATAATAAATAGAAATTGTTTTTTTGAAAAATTTAAGTCTAATACATATTTACAGAAAAATAGCATTATAAAATATTGAATAAAGACTAGTAAAATTTCAATTGTTAGATTTCCCATTTTGCACTCCTTAAACAATATTCACTACATAATCATTATACAATATCTTTTTTTGGAATTTTCTATTTTCTATTTTTGGTAGTCCAATATAATCAAAAAACTCCCAAAACTATACCATATCACTCTCCACAGTTCCAATAAATACTGCTACACTAAGCATCACAAAAAATTTTAAAATATTTTATTTTATCTACTCCTTTTGAAACTCAACTTCTTGAATAAAATAAGGGGGACTAATTTTCGTGTTCAAATTGACGTTATGTAAATCATTTGTTATTTGACGTAA
>NZ_LIYL01000070.1:0-731 GCF_001278875.1 Lysinibacillus sp. FJAT-14222
CTTTTGTTTATAATGAGAAAAAAGATGTCGGAGCGGAATGAAATGACGAAAAGATTATTTACAAAAAAAGAGCAAGAACAACTAAACTGTAATCCTAATGTCCAAGCTATTAGTGATAAAGCGATTACTTATACTGAAGAATTTAAACGCCATTTTATTGCAGAAAATGAAAAAGGAAAACTCCCAAGAACGATTTTTGAAGAGGCCGGTTTAGATGTTGAACTGATTGGTTTGAAGCGCATTAGTTCAGCGGGAAAGCGTTGGCGCGCAGCTTATCGTACAACTGGAGTAGCGGGTCTACAAGATACACGGAAAACGAATTCAGGTCGTCCAATAGAACGGGAATTAAGTTTAGAAGAAAAAATTGCACGATTAGAAGCGAAAAATCGATTATTACAAGCAGAGAATGAACTTTTAAAAAAGCTCGATCTACTCGAAAGGCAGATGTTAAAGAAGAAATAACAATCGCAACAGAACTAAAATTTGATTTAATCAGTAAAACGATTCAAAAATATAAACTAAAACGTTTAGTAAGCTATCTATGTGAAATCATGGGCGTATCTCGTTCAGGTTACTATAATTATTTCACTGAAAAATCAGCACAAAAGCGCGCAGCCCATGAGTTAGCAGATGAAGCAATCAAAGAAATCATTTTAAAAGCGTATCATTTCCGAGGACGTAAGAAAGGTGCACGTCAAATTAAAATGACGTTAGAGAATCAATATGGGATT
>NZ_LIYL01000071.1:0-712 GCF_001278875.1 Lysinibacillus sp. FJAT-14222
TAAGGAGCATTCCTGTTAGAAAGATTTTCAGGGGCTTGAAAAAGAAAAAGCCCTCTTGTATGATGCATGAGTGTCAACGGCAAATTGACTCACTATCACACAGGAGAACTCCATTTATGAATTCTAATACGAACAAAAAAATTAATCAAGTCACTGAAAACACTTTAGTCATCGGCATCGATATTGCCAAGAAAAAGCACTATGCTTGTGCCGTAGATGAACGAGGGCGAGTGCTCCAAAAATCATTTCCTTTCTCTCAATCAAGAGGAGGATTCGATGCTTTTTATGAAAGAATACTCGCTTTACGTGCCACACATGAAAAAAGCGAAATTCTCGTGGGATTTGAACCCACTGGGCACTACTGGATGAACCTAGCAGCGTACCTTACTCTTCATGGGATTCCGTTTGTCATGGTAAATCCGCATCATGTGAACCGTTCAAAGGAATTGGATGATAATCTTCAAACGAAGAATGATCAAAAGGATGCCCTTGTCATTGCGCGATTACTGCGTGATGGACGTTTCAGTTATCCACGTATTCTAGAAGGCGTAGAAGCTGAATTACGAAATGGTGCAACGTTACGGTCCAAAATCCAAGAAGACCTAAATGCCATACAAAATCGTATCATTCGTTGGATTGATCGTTTCTTTCCGGAATTTATGACGGTGTTTAAAGACTTCGGAAAAATGGCTTATGCGGCGCTTGAAATGAC
>NZ_LIYL01000072.1:0-654 GCF_001278875.1 Lysinibacillus sp. FJAT-14222
CAAAAAATTTCCCTCGTTTCATTTTGTAGTATTTGAGAGCTCTCCATATAGAATATGTAGCAATTAAATCTATGAATGGACGTGTATACTAGTTTTTTACTGATTATTATTATAGAAAAAATGGCAGTTGAAAATTCGATTTATCAACTGCCATTTCTAAGATTAAATTTTTTTCAGTACCCTCGAATGTCCTTTTATTCTAATATCCTCCTCTAAAAATTAGAGATTAACAAGATTTAGTAGGACTTATAACAGGAGGATCTATTATGGACTAACTGGAGGAGTAAGCCCTAAAAGAATAGGAGTTAGTACATTAGTGCCTGCTCCAAGGCGAACTTGTTGAACTTGCAGTACTTTTACAGTAAGCTCTAGTACGATTTTTTCACGTAATGTGTCGAAAGTGCCTTCTGGGTCTGCCATAACTGGTGAAAAATCAAGTTCAAAGAAGTTCGCAGCTACTAATTCGCCAAATGGTTGTTCATTGTATTTAACGAGATTTTGGAAGAACGCCTTATCCAATCGAGCATCCATTTGCGTAGTTTCGTTAAGGAAGTTCGCTTCGGCAAACTCAGAAATCCCTAAGATTGGGAAAGGACCTCCTATTGTTTGTGGGAAAGTAAGGTCTGTAAAACCAGAAAACGGAACATCGGCAAT
>NZ_LIYL01000073.1:0-648 GCF_001278875.1 Lysinibacillus sp. FJAT-14222
CACATCACGGATTTCGTGTGTAGGATGCAATTCTTCCGCAAGAGCTTTTAACTTGGGGTTCGCTTTTAAACGAATAATATAGTACACGGATTCCTTCTCGCATAATTCATATAGATCAGGCACCGCGAAGCCACTATCACCACGGACAAGGTACGATTTTTCAGGAAAAACTTCGTTATAATGTTCGATAAGTGGACGCATAAAATCTACGACACCATTGGAAGTATAAACGTTTCCTGGGCGTAATTGTGCTTTCAAGAAATCACCTGTTAGCCCATCAAATACGACCAGTGGATGAAAGCCCATTATACGATAATGCGCATTGTAGGATGAATGTTCTTGGTTTCCGTATGTATCGGAATGGGTGGAATCTAAATCAAAAATCAGTGCTTTTGATTGTCGGGCATGATGAACTCTATCAAGTAACCCCTGATTCGCCACTTGAAGTTGATGTAGTGCTTGCGTATCAAAGCGCTTGAAGAATCTTGATAACGACGGTTGAGAAGCAAGTGCAGGTATACCAAGCACTTGTGTGAAAATCGGATCATGTGTTAAACGGTCCGCTGCATCATCCTCATGATAATCTGCGATGAGCTGATAAATTTTTTGACGAAGTAGCTGTTCATTTTCATGAATGCAATACGTGCG
>NZ_LIYL01000042.1:0-41956 GCF_001278875.1 Lysinibacillus sp. FJAT-14222
CAATAATTATCGTTATCAATGGAATCTAAAAAGGATGGCTCCTGTACAATACAGAAACCATCTCTTAGCTGCTTAATCTCTTTTTTTAGTTTGTCCTTGACTTGGGTACCACATTAATCAGCTCTCTTTTTTTGTCCAGAAATTTAGAGGTTAACATATAGATAATGTGTGAGTTAATTCATTTTGTTGCAAAATAGACATAAAAATCCAAAAATAAAAAATTGAGTGAAACATTTGAACGTATACTTAAATTAGAATAACGAGAGCTAATTATTGAGAGGAGATTTTATATGTCGGAAAGCACACCATTTATAAAAGATGTTCCTGGTGAAGATGTGAAATTTTCTATTATCATACCTGCTCATAACGAAGAAAATTATATTGGTGGGTGTTTAGAGTCAATTGCAAAGTCTGCACAACCTTATAAAGATCAAGTAGAAGTGATAGTTGTGCTAAATCGTTGTGCGGATAAAACGAAAGAAATTGCACAGTCCTACAATTGTGTGACATTGGAAAATAGCGATAAAAATTTATCCAAAATTAGAAATGCTGGAGCTGCGTTAGCAAAAGGCGAGATTTTGATTACAATTGATGCTGATACTCGAATGACAGAACATATGCTAGCTGAGATTGAAAAGCATTTAGCTTCCAATCATGTCATTGGAGGAGGCGTGAACGGTAATTTTGAAAGAATGTCCTTAGGTATAATAGTTTCTACCATGCTGCTAATTGTTCCCTTACTGTTCAAGTATGGTTTTATCTCGGTAGGGATCTTTTGGTGCTATAAAAAGGACTTTCAGGCGATAAAAGGTTTTAACGAGAATATGCTGATGGCAGAAGATGCTGATTTTGCGAAGCGTTTAAAACAATGGGGCAAGAGAACAGTAAAAAATACGGAACGATAAAAAATGGAATGATTACTTCGTGCAGACGATTTGATCATTATGGAGACTGGATGTTACTGAAACGACCTGATATGATTTTAGCTTATTTAAAGGGTACCAATGAAGAGGCTGCTAATGAAGCCTACTATGATGATCAAGCAAGATAATGAAAGCTCAAATGGTTCGTATTTCACTTTGATAATCATTTAGACCACTTCGTTGCAAAAAACGAGTGGTTTTTTTTATGTGTAATTCTTTAGATTTTCTTAATTAATAAGACTTTTCATGACAGTAGTTTGGTGGAATGATATGATGGTGGATGCATTAGTAGAACCTCTGGAAATATTGTTAAATCAAGGTTTTTAATAAAGATGAAGCTATTTGAATAAAGGTGGTTATGAGTATGGATATAAATATTCTTGTAGTTGATGACGAAAAGGAAATTGCGGATTTAATTGAGCTTTATTTAAAAAATGAAAATTTTAATGTTTATAAATTTTATGATGCTCAGGAAGCGTTAGCGTGCATACATTCGATCAAATTGGATCTTGCTATTCTTGATGTGATGATGCCTGACATCGATGGTTTCGAAATTTGCCGAAGAATTCGCGAACAATATCATTTTCCGGTGATTATGTTAACAGCGAAGGAAGAAGAAATAGATAAAATTACGGGGCTTACACTTGGGGCTGATGACTACATAACTAAGCCATTTCGCCCATTGGAGGTTATTGCAAGGGTTAAGGCTCAAATTCGCAGATTTACAAAGTACAATCATCAGGAGACATTACAAAATGATCCGATTATTGATTTTTCGGGTTTGATTTTAGAGCAAAATACTCGGAGATGTATGTTAAATGAAAAACAACTGTCTCTAACACCTACAGAGTTCTCTATATTGTGGTTTTTATGTGTAAATCGAGGGCGTGTCGTTTCATCAGAAGAAGTATTTCAAGAAGTATGGGGGGAGAAATATTATAGCGGTAACAATACGGTAATGGTTCACATTAGGCATTTACGGGAAAAGATGTATGATTCCGCAGAGAACCCTAAATTTATAAAAACTGTCTGGGGAGTGGGATATACCATTGAAAAATGACTTTGGAAAATTAAAAAGGACAATAATGCTTCAAATTTTGCTGATTTTAGTAATAGCATTGTTGGTCGGCTATATCATAAGCTATGTGTTTATTGATGGTGTCTTACAAGCCCCATTCGCTGATTGGTTTATTCGATTTTGTGAAAACGTGCTACAGCTTGACTATTATTCGGCACAGAGAGCCTATGGAGTTTTATTTCAACAAAATAAGTCCCTTTGGTTATCGATAGGCTTAATTATTTTGCTTTTAGTAATTTTTTATTTTGCACTTTCTCGATTTACGAAGTATTTTAATCAAATTGCTATAGGTGTTAATATGCTTTCAGAGGAATCAAATCAGGAAATAACTCTTCCTTCTGAGTTAGATTTTATGGAGAAAAAACTAAATGATGTTAAAAATAAATTAGAAAAACGGGCAAGGGATGCACAGGAGGCTGAGCAGCGCAAAAGTGATTTAGTTGTTTACTTAGCCCATGATATTAAAACACCGCTGACATCTATGATTGGTTACTTGAGTCTGTTGGATGAGGCAAAGGACATGCCTGTAGACCAAAAAGAAAAGTATGTGAAGATTTCACTAGAAAAATCATATAGGCTAGAACAGTTGATTAATGAATTTTTTGAAATCAGTAGATTTAACTTACAGTCCATTATTTTAGATAAAGAATCCATTAATTTAAATTATATGTTAATGCAATTGGCAGATGAATTTTATCCCTTATTGGCCCCTAAAGGACAGCAAGCAATTGTGAATATCGAGGGAGAAATGAAGGTTTTTGCGGATGCCAATAAATTAGCGAGGGTATTTAATAATATTTTAAAAAATGCCATAGCCTATAGCGATGATAACAGTATAATTCATATTAGCGCACACCATCAAAATGATCAGACATTTATTTCTTTTACAAATAAGGGAAAAACAATTCCACCACAAAAATTAAAGACGATTTTTGAAAAGTTCTATCGTTTGGATTCTGCCAGATCGACCCAATCAGGTGGGGCGGGGCTTGGTCTTGCAATTGCCAATGAAATAGTTCATGCACATGGAGGAACGATATCAGCTTCAAGTAATGATGAAAAAACAGTTTTCACTGTTATGCTTCCAACACTTTCTTAAGAAATCTTAAGAATTCTATAATAGATTATTAAAAAAGAGCTCCTTCTTTTATGTTTCAATAGAGGCATAGAGAGAAGGAGTTGTTTTTATGTTTAAAAGAAAAAGATTTTATAGCCTAATATTACTGATTATTAGTTTTCTGGTGTACATGTTTGTAAAAGAATATCCATTTCAACATTCAAAGCTAGAAATATTTGATAATCCCCAGCTGGAAATGCCAAAGAAAAGTGATAAAAATCTTGATGTGAATTTACACAGCTCAAATGCTATATTAGTGAACTTAGATACCAATAAAATTTTACTGGACAAAGGTAGCGATGAAGTTATTTATCCTGCTTCTTTGACGAAGATCATGACGGTTCTAGTTGCAATTGAAAATATCCCGAATTTACAGGAAAAGATTTTGCTTCCTAAAAGTATATTTAAGGATTTGTATGAAGAGAATGCTTCTATGGCAGGCTTTCTTCCTAATGAGGAGGTAACAGCAGAGGATTTACTTTATGGTGCAATGCTGCCTTCTGGTGCGGATGCTTCTATTGGTTTAGCCGATTACATTGCTGGATCGGAGAGTAAATTTGTAAAGTTAATGAACGAAAAAGCTAAACAGCTAGGTATGAATAACACACATTTTATGAATGCAACAGGACTCCATCATCCTGATCATTATACGAGTGTGAAAGATATTTCGATACTTTTACAATATGCTTTAACCAATAACACCTTTCGGGATATCTATACGGCGGAAAGATACTCAATAAAGTCAACGAATCTTCATCCAGAGGGAATAACGGTGACGAGTCGAATGTTTAATAATTTGCATTCTATTGAAAAGACGAGAGGTGAAATAATTGGCGGCAAAACTGGCTACACAGAGCAAGCAGGCTTATGCTTAGCAAGTCTAGCGACAATTAAAGGCGAGGAGTATATTCTAGTAACAGTAGGTGCTAAGGGTGACCCACGAACAGAGCAGTTCAATATTACAGATGCATTAGCCGTGTATCAACAACTTTATTAACGATGTACTTAATTAAGTCTTTATGTATGCTCTCAGACAAATACTTACTTACAATAAAATTTTGTCGAAAATAACATACTACCTTTCCGCTCCTTCATATACTTATATTGTCTGAAAGAATTAAAAATGACTTTGTTTTGACTATAAACAAACTTTCTATTCATAATACGGTCATTAAATCAGGTAAACCAGTATGAGAGGATGAGGGGATTTTGAAACATCCCAGCACAAATATTTTAGAAAATAAAGAGGAATTATTTATACCTGAAAAAGCATTAGATAAAGATTTTTGTGATCGATTAGTGAAAAAAATTCATAAAAATATACTGAATGAAAATATAGCAAACGATGTTTATATGTCCTATTTTGTTATTTTTGATCAACAATATAAATTGAAAGAAATTCGATATTTATTAGATGTTTTGAAATTGCAAGCAGATGAAATTATTAGATCTAAACCAGTTTATATTACATTGAGTGGTGTGATATTATCATTGATTGTAATAATTGCTTCTGCCATTAATACTAAGCTGATGTTTGGGATCTCGTTTGTCCAAATAATTGCCCTAGCAGTTTTGAGTTTTACTGTAGCTGTATTGTGTATTTCCTATAAAATAGAAAAAGAATATAAAAAAATATATGAAGTCATTAAATTAATTGACTATTATTTAAGTTTTCACAAGAAGTAGCTGAATATGCCACATCCTTTTTGTCAGTTCTTAATCTGTCATAAAGTAACAAAATATCAACTTCTAGAGGTGGGAAATATGCAAAGTACTATTGATCGACTAAATTTTTGGATAAGCAAGGTTCCAGAGGAGTTTCATCAAATGTCTGATTCAGAGATATCAAAACGACCTGCGCCTCAAAAGTGGTCAAAAAAAGAGATATTAGGCCACTTATGCGACTCTGCCATTAATAATTTGGAAAGGTTCATTAAAATACAATACGATAAGCAGCCTTTTGTACTAACTTCTTATGATCAAGTACAGTGGGTAAAAATCCAAGGGTATCAAGAGTTACCTATTGATGAAGTATTAAATTTATGGGTGAGCTTAAATAAAAAAATTATAAATGTTATTAAAAATATCCCCAATGAAAGGCTAGCCCTTCAATGTGACGTAGGAAATAATCAAATAATGACTCTCCAATGGCTTATCCAAGACTACCTGGAACATACGGAACATCATTTGAAAAAACAAATTTTAATAAAAATTGAGCAGTTTTCTCAATAGCAGTAACATGAATCGCAATCGCAATCGCAATCAAAATCAATTAGACAACCTTTAACTACGATATGTAATTTTTGGATGATTTACTTCTATTCAGTTTCAAAGAATACACTGCAACAAAAAATCAAAAAAGAGCATTTTTTTTATCATTCCTCAAATAATAAGGTACTAAATATTTTATTTGAGGAAGTGGAAATTTGAAAAAATTCCTGTTTTTATTACCTATTTGCCTTTTAACTATCTCCTTTTTTTATGTAAAAGCCGACGCAGAAAGATATGAAAATAAAGGAAGAAAGTTTTATGAAGAAGCAGGACAAATTGTATGGGAAATCAATACGGATGAAAAAATTATTGCTCTTACCTTTGATGATGGGCCACATCGCAAGTACACATCTCAGATTTTAGATTTATTAGCCAAATACAATGCAAAAGCAACTTTCTTTATTGTTGGTCAAAATGCACAAAAAAATCCCGAGGTCATATCAAGAATGTATACGGAAGGTCATGAGCTAGCCAATCATACATTTACTCATCCCTTAAGGACGAATGTCTCGAACTTACTTAATGAGATAAAGCAAACGAATGAAACCATTCATAACATAACCGGCTTTACTCCTACTTTATTCCGGCCTGTTGAAGGGCAGTATTCGGATGCAATGATTGAAGCGATTGCTAAAGAAGGATATAAAGTTGTTATGTGGTCATGGCATCTAGATACTTTAGACTGGAAAAGTCCAGGTGCGAATAGAATTGTGGAAACTGTGTTAAAAGGTGTTAAAGAAGGCAATATCGTTCTTTTTCATGATGGAGGCGGAAATCGCCAGCAGACTGTCAAAGCAATGGAAAAAATATTACCCGAACTTGAAAAGCAAGGATATCGTTTTGTCACGGTTTCTGAATTACTCGACGTGCAGAGTAAAAAAGGCAAAAAGAAATAAGTATCCGTAATGCTTGAACTACAACTAAATGTGCTGTAATTCAGAATTTTCAATAATAAATTTGTTAAAAATAATTAAATTATTTTCTTGTGGAAATCAGGCTAAAATGTAAATAGCCTGATTTTTCATTTTCTAAGAATGACTCATCCATAATAAGGATTAAATACAGAAAGATTATTTTATTAGAACATATGCCATGAATATTTGTTGATTGGAGTGGAGGATGGGCGACTCCTTGGGATAGCGTCACAGATGAGACCCTGGGGCGAAGCGGCCTCAGGAAAGCGCCCAGCCGGAACGGAAGTCAACCACACGTTATGTTTATAATTCAGAAAAGGTATAATTACCATAATAAATAGGGGGGGGATTGCCATTGTCTAAGGTTGAAATGGTTGAATTAAATAATGAACTTTTAGAGGGTGTTGGGAGCTATTGTCTTAGAAGTAAGAAGAAATCAACTGGCTATATAAATAAGAATAGATGGCTGAATAATAGATTTGAAGAAGGCTTGAAATATGTGCAACTTCTTGATAATAAAAAACAAGCAGGGTTTATTGAATATACAGATGCAGAATATTCTTCAAGAGTTGTTCATGCTGATGGTTATTTAGTGATTCATTGTTTGTGGGTAAGTGAAGTTGGAAAAGGTTACGGTACTCGATTAATCAATAAATGTTTAGAAGATGCAAAAAAGCTAAGCAAAAAGGGTGTTGTCGTTATTACGAATTCAAAAACATCTTGGACGCCGAGTAAAGAGATTTTTTTGAAAAACGATTTTCAACTTATTGATACGGCGCCATATGATTTTGAATTACTTGTCTATCCATTGAGCAACGAAGCCGAACAACCATATTTTCCAAATGATTGGGAAGCGCGATTAAAAAAATTTAATGACTTAACTATTCTGCGTTCATTTCAATGTCCATACGTAGAAATTGCAACTGAAAACATTATGGCTGGTGCAAATAAATTGAATATACCCGTTGAACTTATTGATTTCAAAAATAGAGAAGAGTTGATGGGATTTTCGCCAACCCCGTACGGTATTTTTTCTGTCATCTTTAAGGGGCAGCTTATTACTTTTCATAGGCTAACAGTCCATTCGGTTGTCAAAAAATTAAGAGAACTTACTAAAAACAGCTTAATGTAAATACTAATACTAGTAAATTCTGGGTGAAAATAGTGTGGTTATTAATGCTTATAAAAACACAGTAGAAGTTACAAAAAGGTGCATAATATAGAATGGAATCCATTTCTATCTTTGAACTACGAGCGATAAGATAGTTTGATTCTTTCCAAAACAATTTCAATAATCCGGATTAAATAAAACAAAAGGAAGGGAGGGAAAACCTTTGGTAACAATCCGCCAAAAATTAGTAACAGCTTCACAAGCAGTCAAAATTACAAATGGTAAAAATAATGCAAAAAAATATATTGTCGTTCATGAAACAGATAATACAAACATCGGAGCCGATGCTGATGCCCATGCTCGTCTACAGGTAAATGGTAATAGCAGGCAAGCTAGCTGGCATTGGCAAGTGGATGATAAGGAAGCAGTACAATCATTTGAACATTATTGGGAATGCTGGGGAGCAGGGACTTATATCGGTAATAAACAAGGAATTCAAGTGGAGATTTGTGTAAATAGCGATGGAAATTATTTAAAAGCTGTGCAAAATGCTGCGAGTCTTATCGCAAAAATTATTAAAGACGAAAATATAGCGTTACAAAATATTGTTCAACACAATTATTTTAGTGGGAAAAATTGCCCCCGTAATATTCGTGCTGGCAAAGTACCTTGGACGCAATTTATTAATATGGTAAAAAATGCTAAAAATATACAAAACCCGCCAGTAGATACGAAAAAATATCGAATTTTAACTGGGACGTATAGTACCCTTAAAGCGGCAGAAAGTGCAACAAAGGTGATGAAAACAACATTTGGCTGGCTTGTTCACATTGAGCAAGACGGCAAAAATTATCGTATTAAAACAGGAACTTTTACAGGGATTAACGCAGCGAAAAATGCAGAAATTAAAATTAAAAATGCGAAATTGGCGCAAGTTACGTATATTAAAGATGCCTAAGAGAACAATGAATTTCTATAATTTCATGAGTATTTTAGTTGACTGCTTCTAAGAAACGGGTAAAATAGAAAAGCAGTACCATTATATACCTATAACTTAGCAGATAACAGAGGTGCCTCAGAAAGTGCTTCTGATGCACCTTTACCACTAGTGAAATCTAAGCAATAACTCCTACATAGAATAAAATGGCTTAACAATATAGCGATTAAGGTGAAAAGTTGCTTTAAAATGCTAGATTTTATGAAGAGTGTTGTAGGACAAGATCTGTCGTGAAATTTTGTCAGTCTTTTTCTTTTCGTCTTCTCTATAACCTGTTAAGATGGTAGTAGTGTGACAACAAGTTAGTGTATATGAGAGTGGTGACAATCAAGATGGATGAACAGAAAAAAGATGGTATAGAACAGCAGCAAGAACAAACAGTAGCTGAAGTAAAACCAGCAGGACAATTTATACGAATGAAACCGTTTAAATTTATTATGCTGATGTTCTTTACAATCCTCATTACTGCAGGCTTAACGATATTTGCGTTAACATTCGGTGAAAAGAAAGTAGTTGAAGTAAAAGTACCGATTGAACGTGCAGAGTTTACAAAATTATACGAAGCCTTTGATTTACTTAAAAACAACTATTACAAAGATATCGATGATGCAAAAGTGGTCGATGGCGCTATTAACGGCATGTTCGACGCATTAGATGATCCGTATTCTGATTTTATGGTGAAGGAAGAAGCAGACCAATTTAATTCTGGATTGTCTTCTAGCTTCCAAGGAATTGGTGCGGAAATTCAAGAGCGTAATGGCTTTATTACAGTTGTGTCACCTATAAAAAATTCTCCTGCTGAAAAGGCTGGATTACTTCCGAAAGATATTATATTAACGGTTGATGAGAAAAGCATTCAAGGATTCAGTGCTTCTGAAGCGGTAGCACTAATTCGTGGTGAAAAAGGTACACCTGTGAAATTAACCGTGAAACGTGGCGAAAATACTGAGCCTATTAAAATGACGATTATTCGTGATGAAATTCCGGTTGAAACGGTCTACGGTGAAATGCTTGATGGCAATATTGCCCATATCCAAATTACCTCTTTCAGCGAACAAACTGCTCAAGAGCTAGAAAAAATTCTTGCAGATTATGAAGGTAAAGGTATGAAAGGTATCGTATTAGATTTACGCCAAAATCCTGGTGGCTACCTAGATGCTGCAATAGAAATTTCGAATTTATTCGTTCCTGATGGCAAACCGATTGTACAAGTTCAACAAAAAGACGAAGAACCGAAGATTACAAATGCTATTGCTGGTAAAAAATATAATTTACCTGTAACAGTTCTTGTCGATAGTGGCAGTGCTTCTGCATCTGAAATATTAGCCGGTGCATTAAAAGAATCTGTCGGTGCTAAAATTGTTGGAGAAACATCTTTCGGTAAAGGTACAGTGCAAAATGTTGCACCATTAAAAGATGGCTCTAACCTTAAATTCACAACAGGTAAATGGCTAACGCCAAATGGTAACTGGATTAATGAAAAGGGCATTGCTCCTGATGTGAAAGTGGAATACCCTTCTTATGCATCATTACCATACTTGGATCCATCTATGGAGATGAAAGCGGGCGTGCAGTCTAACTCTGTAAAAGCGGCTCAAGAAATGCTAGAAGTTCTAGGATACGAGCCTGGTGAAGCAGACGGTATTTTTGAACAATATACAGAACGTGCAGTGAAAAAACTGCAAGCTGCAAGTGATCTTGAAGAAACTGGTATTTTAACTGGCGATACAACGTATGCTTTAATGGATGCATTACGTGCAAAAATAAAAGCAGAAGATCCTCAATTGTTAAAAGCAAAAGAACTACTTACTGGTACGCCAGCAAAAACTGAGTAAACTACAAACAAACAAAGTAGCTGTCGCAGCAGGCGTCTCTAACGGCCTTTTGCGACAGCTTTTTTCATGGGAGGCAACGATTGTGAAGGACGTATACTTATTTAGTGGCTTTTTAGGTAGCGGAAAAACATCCATGCTAACAGATGTTATTCGACAACTAAAGGAAAAGAATTTAAAGCCAGCTGTCATTATGAATGAGCTTGGAAAGCTACCATTTGACTCACAGGCTGTGGAAAAGGATATACCGCTAAAGGAGATGCTAGAGGGCTGTATTTGCTGTTCAGGCGCTGAAAAAACAGAGGCGCAAATCCAATCTCTTCTATTAGATAGTGATTTTGATGTGCTAATTATTGAAACAACAGGTGCTGCACATCCTGTTGAAGCATTAGATGCTGTTTATTCACCGTTATTTGCGGAAAAGTTAAATGTCAAAGGAATTGTCACGGTTGCTGACTCAAAGCTTTGGCTGAATCGTGAGGCATTAACCCCGCAAGTGCGCTCCTTATTTATGGAACAAATCCGTCACGCACATTTATTACTGGCCAATAAAACGGATTTGCTAACGGAGGCAGAGCAAGCTCAAGTTGTCTATGAGCTACAAGGCTTTAATCCTCATGCCTTTATTTTGCAAACAACAAATGGCCGAGTACCATTACGTTTATTAGAAGATTTAAAGGCAACAGCACAGGTAGATAAACAAAATATTGTGAAAACCCCTATAGCATCGATGCATCTGGGCTCGCGATTAGTTGAATTTAAGGACGTTGATTTTACGCAAGAGCAATTCGAGGATTGGGTACGTACATTACCTGAAACCGTATATCGAATGAAAGGCTACGTGCCAATTGAAGGTGTAAAAAACCCTCTGTTATTTCAATATGCTTATGGCATGGTCCAATGGCTTCCAGAGTACGTAAAAATGCCTGCAAAACTCGTTATCATTGGTGAGGATGTAGGTAGCTTACACGTTATAGGTCTTGAGTAAAGATTTGCTAGGCTGGTCATAGACATTTTAAATCTGCCGATTTCTACTATTAAGGCGAAAATTCTGTTCTTTTCGTCTTACTTTTAGTAGAAATCATGGCAGATTTTTTTATGTGGATTAGTAGAATGAACGATGCGACTTTAGATGTTTTAAGATTTCATTGCTATGATAATCTATTTGAATATTAAAGATATTTAATAGTTTTTTAGGGATGTCAACCCTATTTAAAACGTAAGTATTTCATAGGCTGGCGAAACTTGCTAAAAAATATTGTAAAAAAACCTCTATTTGACGCGAATCGATTTCTCTGATGGTGTTGTTAGCAGATGCTGGTAAGAAATTTAATAAATTCGTCCTTTACGATTGGTTGCAGAGAAGGAGGAATTGCAAAAATGAAAAAAACACTAACTGCAATTTGTGCAACATTTCTATTAGCAGCTCCCATTCAAATGGCTTCCGCTGCATCTAATACTTCAGAGGGGAATTCAGTAAAGCAGACAACAGACTGTAATAATGTTTATTATTATAAATGGTCAGATAAATGGTCAAATCATAAATGGCATGTAAATTTACCACAAACACAAGCACCATCAAAAGAAACACAAATACCAGAAAATAATCAAACACCAAATAACAATACGCAAGCAACAAATAATAATAATACACAAACAACTCAAAAAGATAATACAGCAACTGCACCATCTCAATCTACACCATCAACAACTACTTCAGATGTGAATGCATTCGAACAAGAGGTAGTAAAATTAACAAATGCTGAACGTACAAAAGCTGGTTTAGCACCATTTAAAACAGATGATCAATTGATGGCAGCTGCACGTGAAAAATCACAAGATATGCAATCTAAAAACTATTTTTCACATACAAGCCCAACATTCGGTTCACCATTTGATCGTATGAAAGCTTTAGGTATTAGTTATAAGAGTGCAGGTGAAAACATTGCACAAGGTCAACGAACACCTCAAGAAGTAGTACAAGGTTGGATGAATTCACCAGGTCACCGTGCGAATATCTTAAATGAGAAATTTACGCATATTGGTGTTGGCTATGTGAAATCAGGTAACTACTGGACACAACAATTTATCCAAAAATAATAGTATAAATTAAATAGCTTCATTGAATAAAAGGATGTCCACTAAGTCGTAAAAGGCTTAGTGGACATCTTTTTTTTATACTATGTAGTAGGAAATTAAGGTGAGGTGTCATATTAAATAAAGTATGGGACTTCAGCAAAACGAGGGGTGGGTTTCCGTTCCAACTGGGCGTGACGCTTCGCTTTCGCGCAGATAAAATATTGTTGCTGTCGCTACGCTTTCGCACAGAGCAAAAATTCCTGGGGGCGTCTGATGAGCCTCTTCACTCGCATGGTTCGCTCCAGGGTCTCATCTGTGACGCTGTGATCCCCGAGGAGTCGCCGAGTCTCCATCCCAATCAACCACTTCATTTAACATGAACCCTCTGGCATGTTACAACTAATTTATAGTGATTAAAGCAAGGCGTAGGAATTGGCTCGACGCTCACTCATAGGAAAGCGAGTAGTTCGGAGCCGAAATTACCCTTATTTAAAATTCCACAACATACATAAAATTTTCTTGACCATATTTTAATCAACGTCTTTAATAACGTTTGACTTAAATATATACAACAAAGATATACACATAATTAGACATCCGCAATACAACATTATATTGGATATAGTTAAATTCATAACAAGGGCCATAGAAACAAAAGCATATGAGACTGGGACAAGTCCGTTCGAAAATGCGTTGACTAGACTCATCACTCTGCCTATTTTATCTTCCTGGCTCTTTTCTTGAATGATTGAAATAAGTGATACATTGATGACAGAGGAAAGTATCCCCATGATTGATAATAAAAAAATACCCTGCCAAAGCAAATTAATGAACCCGAGCAATGATAAACAAATTCCAAGTACATTTATAATTATTAAGATGGACAACCCTCTTTTTTTTCTGAAATTAACTATTCCTACTGTTAACGCCCCTGCAAGCATTCCGCCCTGATAGGAACTCTGTAAAAAACTTAAATGCAATGCTTCACCATTAATTACATTAGTAACAATAAGAGGAATTCCCATTTGAAGGGGACCAAAAAAGAAAAAATTAATAATTATTAGAATGATGAGCATGTTTTTTAGAAATGACATATTCCAAACATACTTTAGCCCATCTAATAGTTCGTCTTTAGTAGAATTATTATTTGGGGGAACATTTCTTTTTTGCTCTCCAATACAAAATGAAAATAGGAAGGTCGTGAACAAGAAAGCCGCAATTATTGAAAACAAAAGACTAAACGATCCTTTAGATAGAATCCATCCGCCTATCATGGGTCCAGAAAACATTGCAATTTGATTCGAGCTTTGTATAAACGAATTTGCTTTTGTTATTGAAGCGTTCGAAACTAACGATGGTAGCAGTGATGTATTGGCTGGAGAAAAGAAGGCATCCACAATTCCAAATAATATGGCAAAACCAATAAGCGACCAAATCTCAAGTATGCTCATTTGAAGGAAGAGAATCATAACAACAACTATAACGCATCGGATAAAGCTTGAAATAAGCATGATTCGTGACCTTCTAAACCGGTCCGCCAACACTCCGCCAACAGTCATAAAGAGAACGCGAAAAATCATCGTCATCATCATAACTATTCCTAATGCTGATTCCATTTTTAACACGGTAATAATATACCATTGTTCAGCAAATAAATAGGTTGATAAAGCTACAAAAGAGGTTGTACTTGATAGCCATAAAAATACAAAAGCACGATTTTTTAATAGAGATGAAGAATCTTTTTCCTCTGTGGGTGACCAAGGTACTTCCTGATTACTCAATCCAATCCCTCCATGACAAAAATGACTCCACATTAATTCTTTTTCGTAAAAATAGGCTCTTCAATTTGAAACGCAGTCGTCATTACATAATAATGTTGCTTTTCTTCTTCAGTGTAATCGCTAGTTAATTCTTCTAGAAGAGTTCTATATTTTTGAGTGAATTCCAGAAATTTTTTTTGGCTAACCGTAAATTCTGTTTGGAGTGAAAGATTGTTCCATTCCTCTACATTTGAAGAATGTAAATTGAATGTTTCATCAGGTGCGGCTAACACTCGCGTTTTAGCACGACTTAATACCTCTAAGAATGATTGTCTAGTAGCTTCTTTAGATTCAACATAATTAAGCAAATGATCTGCAGGGATAAACCCTCTTGCTATAGCTTGATAATACTTTAATAAATTGCCTCCTCGTTCTTCAGTTCTTACTAGCTTAATGATTCCGTATTTCTCCAATTCTCGTATATGATATAGAATCTTGGCTCTGGATAGGTTAAGTTCATTAGCTAGCATGTGTACTGTATAGGGCTCTTCGACTAAATACATTAGCATCTTTGTTCTAAGTGGATCACTTATAGCTTTTAATTGTTCATAAGTTTCAATAATTGAAATAGATTTTTGCTTCATACGATAACCACCTTTTTAACCGGTTAATAAATCTTAACTGTATTATAAGCTGTAAAAAAACACCTGTAAATCATTTTTGTGATAATTTTACTTTTTCGGAGTTTAGGGATGGGCTTAGATGTTGGGGAAAGAGGTTGCAGAAAATTGGGGATGTTGATGAATTTCTAAAGCAAAAAAGCAAACTAGAAATATGTCTAGTTTGCCAGTTTTGCTTTGGACGTACTTGAAAATCTTTTTTGAACAAGTAATAACCGTATTAATAAAGTAATCGCACCTGTAGTCAGACCTGCCACTAATCCAATCCAATAGCCAAACGGCCCGAAGTCTGTATAAGTTGCAAGTGCATAACCGACAGGCAAACCAATAATCCAATACGAAATGATGGCCATGATGAAGGTCACTGTAACATCCTTATAGCCTCTCAAAGCCCCTTGGACTGGCGCTTGAATAGCATCGGATAGTTGGAAAATGGCTGCGAATACTAAAAATTGTACGGCATATTCTAGCACTTTTCCATCAGTTGTATACATATTTGCAACAGGTTCACGAAGGATAAATAGGATACAAGCTGATATAAAGCTAAATAAAATCGCAGTACCAACACATAAATAACTATAGAGTTTAGCATCATGCATACGACCTGCACCTATTTCAAAACCTACTAATATCGTAATGCCCATCGAAATACTTAGTGGAACCATATATAGTAAGGAGGTGAAATTTAAAGCTATTTGATGAGCCGCGATGATTTCTGTACTAAAGCTACTCATCATCATGGTGACAGCGGAAAAAATACTCGTTTCTGCAAATAAGGATATCCCAATAGGCACACCAATGATTAAAATTTCCTTCCAACGAAGCCATTCTAATTTTGGCCAGTCATGGAATATGCGGAAGCGTTCAAAGGGCACGCGTTTTGCAATAATCCAAACGGTGATAAAGAAAACTAGCCAGTAGGTAATTGCCGTTGCAACGCCAGCACCGATTCCACCAAGCTCTGGCGCTCCAAATTTCCCGAAAATAAATATGTAATTTAACACAATATTAATCGGCGTTGTCAGCAATGTAATAATCATTGTGACGCGTGTTTGTCCGAGCGCATCGATAAAACAGCGCATGACAAAAAATAAAAAAAGCGGTAAAAGACCAGCACACATTGCATGAATATAGGATTTAGCAATATTATGTACAGAGGCTTCTAAATTCATATTACCTAGAATCCAATCAATACCGACTAGTAACACAATAAAAATAACAACCACTAGTACGATGGCTACATAAAGACCTTGCTGAACAGCCTTCTTTGCTGCCGACTCTTTTTTGGCTCCAACAAGCTGTGAGACAATAGGTGTGATCGCAAGTAAAATTCCAGATAGTCCTATATAAACAGGCATCCAAATGGAAGAGCCAATTGATACTCCAGCTAAGTCAGCGGTGCCGTAGCGACTCGACATTAAAATATCGAAGAAAGAAATAAGATAAAAAGCTACTTGTGTGACTAAAATGGGTACGATTATTTTTAATATTAATGCGTATTTTTCTTTTAACGTAGTTGTTTGATACATATTGTTTAACTTCCTTCATTAACATGATTAATTAGTATAGCATATTAAATAGGTGAAAGCTGAAAAATTAAAAGCTTCATCTATATCTTTTCGTTCGCATATAGTAAAATAAGAGACTGTAAATAAAAAGTAGTATGGCTACAATGGCTTTTAAGGAATAGGAGAATTTACGTGAAACAACAAACAATCATTTTAACCGGTGGAGGGACAGCTGGTCATGTATCGCTCAATCAAGCGATACTCCCGTCTTTACAAGAACTAGGTTATGATGTCCACTATATTGGCTCAGAGCAGGGCATTGAAAAAGAATTAATAGGCGAGGCATTCCCTAGTGTTCCGTTTTACGGTATTTCAAGTGGAAAATTGCGTCGTTATTTCTCAATGAAAAATTTTACAGATCCATTTAAAGTGCTTGCAGGAATTATGCAGGCTTTTCGTATTATTAAGAAAGTGAAGCCACAAGTCATTTTTTCAAAGGGTGGCTTTGTTTCTGTACCCGTTGTCATGGCTGCGAAACTTGCTGGCGTTCCAGTGGTCATCCATGAATCAGATGTTACACCTGGCTTGGCCAATAAAATTGCGCTACCATTTGCATCACATATCTTTACGATTTTTGAGGAAACATTGCAGCACTTACCGAAAGAAAAGGCCACATGCACAGGCTCCATTATTCGCCAAGAGTTATTTATGGGAGATCGAGCGAAAGGATTATCACAATGTGGCTTTACAACATTAAAGCCTGTCCTTCTTGTTATGGGAGGGAGTCTAGGTTCGGTTGTATTGAATGATGCGCTTCGTCAAAATTTACCAGAGCTTGTCAAACAGTTTCAGATTATTCATTTGTGCGGTAAAGGGAATTATGACAAAACATTTGAGTCTATGCCTGGTTACAAGCAATTTGAATATGTGACTACAGAATTACCGGATTTATTACATGCGGCAGATTTTATCGTCTCACGTGCAGGCTCCAATTCGATTTTTGAATTTTTAGCACTTCACAAGCCGATGTTGTTAGTGCCATTATCCGCACAAAAAAGTCGTGGTGACCAAATTTTAAATGCCAAGTTATTTAAAAGACAAGGCTACGCAGAAGTATTACAAGAGGAAGAGTTAACAAAAGAATCCTTTAAGAAATCGGTTTATGTGTTAACTGAGCGCAAAGAAGAAATGGTAGCAACCATGGAGAAAACACAAAGACCGAAAACGCCAGATGAAATGGCGAAATTGATTTTACACTATAAAAAGTAGGCACTTTACTCGACATGCTCCAGACAATAGCTACAGAACAGTAGCGAGCGTCACGTTGAAGTCGTTGCCTACTCTAACATCCCAATTACACATTGATATGAAGCAAAGCCAGAAAACAAAAGCTATGTGCCTGTCATCATGACGGAGCACATAGCTTATTTTTATAAAAATAACATGTAGTTTACATCGCTTGTTCTTCGCCTTCTTGCATTTGATTGGCAGTTGTAAGGTAGAACAAGTCTTTTTGAATTTTATATAAATTAAATTGTGCCTCGCCGCTGTTTACCTGTGCTAATAATGTCGGATGACTGTCATTCGCGCTCATGACATAGGGTAGCTTTAAGGCTGCACGCTGTGATTTTATATTTTCAACACGAATACGGAGAAATACCGTATGGAAGTTATAGTCAAAAAAAAGTTCATTCAAAAAAAGTGTTTTTGCCTTTTGGTTATAGCCTTGACCTTGATAAGGGAGTCCAATCCACGTTCCTAAAAAACCTGCACCATCCTCGACATCATGAATGCTAATGGTGCCGATGGGCTGACCCCAATCATCAGTAATTGTCCTTGAAATAGCGAGTCCCTCCGCTTCTTCTTCAATCAGTTGTTTTGTCATAAACCAATATTCATCAGCTGATGTGGCTTTTTGACGGACAAATGGGGAAACAGAAGGGTGTGATAATAGCTCATAAAGCTCTGTACATTCATGTAGGTCTCGATGTTTAAGCATACGAAACGCCTCCTTTACAAGGGTAGTTAAAACAATTCCTTTAAAACATAAAGAAGAAAACTAAAATTCGTACTGGAATTAAAACCCAAAGAACTAGACGTTATAACTATGAAATCCATAATCTCCCGCTGTCTTACTGATTTTTCGACCATACCGAAAAATGGCTAGTTTTTTTAATATAATATAACAATCATTCTGCTTTATGCAATCATTTTACTCGCTAAAACAAAAAATATTTTTATCGATCGGATAATTCTGAAAAATGTATAATTATAGAGATAATTAAATTATGTTTAATTGTTATTTACGATGCATTGAGTCTAAAATAACAATTTTATTGCTGAAAATATTTAATAAGTGTTTCTTTAGGATTATGTTATTTCTTCGAAAGAGGTAAAATATCAAAAAATACCCTAAAAAGGATATAATTTTTCTTAATCGAGAAAGGTGATTCTTTTAAATTATGTTATAATAGTAGTATTGATTTTTTTGTATAAACAAATAATATATAAAAATTCTATATTAATATTACCGACTTATGGGGTGACAGCATGGAATATCTTTTAAGCGAAGATTTATTTAATGAATTGTTTATTGGCAAAGATTTTGTCTTTCTAATGAAAAAAGAGGGAGACGATTATCAATATATAAGCTTAAACCAAGCAGCTCGAGCTTTGTTTTCACCTGAGGTCATTGGGAAAATGCTTTCTACCGTTACCTCAAGTCGCAATTTCCCTATAATTAAAGAAAATTACCATCAAGCAATTGCGAAGCATAGTCAAATTGATTTTGTGGATTATGCTTATATTAAATCTGAAGTTCGTAAATATGAGACATCTGTTCGTCCGCTTAAATATAAAAATGAAGACTATATTTTAGCCATAACAAAAGAGATTCGCTATGATCGCAGCATTGAAGATAAGTTTTTATTTATGCGTTCAATGTTTGATCATGCCTTTTTTTCAACAGTCATCTTATCAGCAGAAGGGTCTATTTACGATGTGAATTCCAGCTTTATGGAGGACTTTGATTTAGAAAATGAAGCGGTAAAACACCAATTATTCATTGACCTACCAATTGTTCCTAAAGATGAGGTAGAAAACATACAAAATTATTTACAAAGAGCGGCTATGGGCGAAAATATTGGGGAAAAACTTATTAAGCTTCATACACTGGATAAAAAAGAGCGCATGTATTTACTTTCTCTCTCTCCTGTTATGCAGGGGGATAACTCTTTTGCTATTTTCCTTATCATGCAGGATTTCACGCAATTCATTGAACAAAAAGCGGAGTTACGCTCAAAATCTCATGGTTTTGAGGTTTTTAAGGCTGCTCTAAGTTCTGCAACGTCTATCACTATTTTGGATATTAATGGGAAAATCCTAGAAGTGAATGATTTATTTTTGAATGCGTCTGGCTTCACGGCAGAAGAGTTAATTGGTCAATCTTATAAATTAATCGAGCCTCGTTACCATACGGAGGACTTATTACAAGCCATTTATGAAACACTTGTAGCGGGAAATATTTGGCGAGGGGAGCTATGCTACCGTACAAAATTTCATGCGGATTTTTGGGTAGAAGCAGCTATAGTTCCATTAAAAAATGAATTTGGCAAGATAGAAAAATTTTTATCCATTAACTATGATATTACGGACAAGAAAAAAATGTTCACGGAATTAAAAAATATTGAACGCACATTCCGTCTCATTACCGAAAATACAAACGATTTGATTGTCATAACAAATGAAGACGGCATCATTATTTACGCCTCACCATCCTATGAAATTTTCTTAGGCTACGAAAATGTAGAATTACAAGGTCAGTTTTACAGTAACATTGTCGATGACGAAAGTAAGAAGGCATGGCAAACGTTTCTAAATAATTATTCAGGTCAAACGGATACGCAGTTTGAGCTACTGCTAAAGGCAAAGGATGGTACGCCTGTTTGGACTGAAGGAAACGCAACAGTTGTTCATGATCCTGAGCGCGAAAAAGTTTCGCAAATTATGATGGTGTCCCGTGAAATTACCCATCGTAAGGAGCGAGAGAATGATCTATTATATTTAGCCTATCACGATACGTTAACACAACTACCAAATCGTCGTTATTTACAGAAGGAGTTCCCAAAATTACTGGCAGAAGCACAAGGACATAATGCGTGTTTAGCGATGTTCTTTATCGATGGGGATGACTTTAAGGTTGTTAATGATCGTTACGGCCATGACACGGGGGATGATTTTATCCGGAAGTTTGGCCAGGTTTTAATTAATGCTGTGCGTAGCCATGATTTAGTTATTCGCATGGGTGGCGATGAATTTATTGTCGTGTTAACGGGTTTAACTCGGGATGATGAAAAAAGACATAAACAAATTATGCATATTATTAATCGCATCCGTAATGAACTTAAAATAGGTTGGACCATCGAAAGTCATCACTTTGCGCCAACAGCCTCTATTGGTATCGCATATTATCCGGATCACGGTAAAACATTAAATGTTTTGCTGGAATTAGCAGATCAAGCCTTATATAAAGCGAAGGAAATCGGAAAAAATAATCTTTATATCGCTGATGCACATTAAAAGAAGTCTGTACAAACAAGTAATTGCTTGTGGTACAGACTTTTTGTTTGATGTTATGCTATAACAGTGTTGGAGGAGTCCCTCACAGTTACTTAGGAATAGAAGGTGATGAAATGCCTAAAAAAATACTTTTGGTGGAAGATGAGAAACATATCGCTCGCTTTGTAGAGCTAGAATTAAAGCATGAAGGCTATGATGTCTTAGTCGCTTTTGATGGGCGTGAAGGAATTGCACTAGCTTCATCTGAAAATTTTGATGTTCTGTTATTAGATGTTATGCTTCCCGGAATAAATGGTATTGAAATTTGTCGTCGAATACGAACGCAGTCAAAGGTACCGATTATATTGTTAACGGCACGAGATGCTGTGATGGATCGCGTAGCTGGCTTAGATGCTGGTGCCGATGACTACATAGTAAAACCATTCGCAATCGAAGAACTACTAGCTAGAATTCGTACCATTTTGCGTCGGGTGACACCTGATGAAAAGACAGCAGGATCATTAAATTTTCGTGATATCGAACTCGATATAGCAGCCTATGAAGTATTTGTACAAGGGAAAAAGCTTGATTTAACAAAAACGGAATACGATCTACTTAAATTATTGATGGAGCATAAAAATAGAGTTTGTACTCGAGAGTTAATTTTAACCTCTGTTTGGGGATATGATACGGATATAGAGACAAATGTGGTAGATGTATATATCCGGCATTTGCGAACAAAACTACCGGGTGATATGAATGCCTATATCGAAACCGTTCGTGGGGTTGGGTACGTGATGCGTGAATGAAAAAATTAAGAGATTATTTAGTCAATCAATCCTTACAAAGAAAATGGATGCTAACATCTAGTGCTGTAATATTTTTTAGCTATGCGATTATTTGTATTGTCGTTTATATTTCGTTACATACATGGCTTTTAAATGATGAACAAAGCAAAATCAAACGGACAAGCGATGATTTGGTGTATTTTTTAGAGTCACAAGGACCCGGTCTTACAATGCAGGAAATTCAGCAAAATAAAGGTCTTTTAGATTCAATTGCGGATCGTGATCAAACAGTTAAATTGTATAATTTAGATGGCAGAAAGATTTTAAGTATTAATGATAATAAACAGGTTGCACCTCTTACCTCGATAGGTGAAATTATTGAAATGACGATTGATAAAAAGGATGTTTTTGTCATAAATCAACAGATTCAACTTGGTTTCTTTCAAGGGTATATTCAAGTGATTCATCCATTATCAAAGTTCCAGTCTTTGATGCATTATTTATTGACTACAATGCTAATAGCGGGCTTGGGAGCATTATTGTTATCAGCTTCTATTGGCTATTACCTTGCCAACTATTTGATGAAACCACTACATGAGTTACGCTCATCTATGAAAACCGTTATGGATAAAGGATTTAATGAGCCAATACAATTAACCTACACATCCCATGATGAGATTGGCGATTTATTGAAAATGTACAATACGATGATGAATGAATTGCAAATTTCATTTACACAGCAGCAACAATTTGTTGCAGATGCTTCTCATGAGTTACGAACGCCTATTCAAGCTATTGAAGGACATCTCTCACTTTTAAAAAGATGGGGGAAGGATGATCCAGAAATTTTAGAGGAATCTATTGATACTTCACTATCGGAAATTGCACGGATGCGTAAAATGATTGAAGAATTACTAGAGCTTGCTCGTCGTGAAGAAAAGGACGATCAGAGTGAGGCTGACGCAGTAGCTGTTATAGAAACTGTTATAGAGGAAATAAAGCATTTGCATCCAGAAGCTCGAATAACGCTGTCGAAAAATGAAGAAATAGGGCGGTTATTTATAACAGAAAATGCACTTAGTCAAATTGTTCGTAATATTATAGAAAATGCAATTCGTTATTGTGAAAAAATTCCTGAGATTCAAATTTCACTTTCTGTCTCTGGGAATGAGGCACTTTTAAAAATAGAAGATAATGGAATTGGCGTTGCGGAAGAATACATTCCTTTCATTTTCGATCGCTTTTATCGGATTGATGAGGCTAGAAATCGTCAAATAGGCGGTACAGGCTTAGGACTTAGTATCACAAAAATGTTACTCGAAAAATATAATAGCTCTGTGGAAGTCAAGAGTGAAAAAAATGTTGGAACCGTTTTCTTCATGAAATTCCCGCTAAAATATTGAGAAAAATACACGCTTTATTTAATTATTCTATCCTTTGAGAAAAAAATTGCTTAATTTGCTAAAAAGAGTTGTATTTTTTGTGAAGAGTAGTAAGATTGAGATGGAAAAAACGTTCTTTAAATTATGGGTATGTTGTGTTAAACATCCTTTTAAAGAGCGGAGAAATATTATATAATTAATTGTAATTTAATTAATGGAACTGCCGAAAGGCAAAATTTGGAGGTCATTTTTCATGTCGAACAACGTTACAACTGTAAGTTCTCCATGGTCTGCTTTTTCTGGTCCTAACCTAGGATATGTGATGGAGCAATACGACTTATTCTTACAGTCTCCTGAAGAAGTAGAACCGGAGTTAGTATTATTATTCCAACAATTTGGTGCACCAGTGGTAGTAGAGGGTGAAGTAGCTGTAGCTAGTAATGCAGCAACTCCTGCTGGCGATTACAAAAAAGTGTTAGCAGCTGTGAAACTAGCAGATGCAATTCGAACACATGGTCATTTAGCGGCAGATATTTACCCTTTGAAAAACCGTGAACTACAAACAGCTCAAATTGAAGAAAGCGCGTTCAACTTAAGCGCTGCAGATTTAGCTGAAATTCCTGCAGCTATCTTCTTCAAAGATGTGCCAGCAAACGTGAAAAATGGTAAGGATGCAATCAATTACTTAAAATCCGTTTATACAGAAAAAGTAGCATTTGAATATAATCACGTAGTAGCAACAGAAGAACGTGATTGGATTCAAGCACAAATTGAAACAGGTTCATTTAAACAAGCATTAGCTTCTGATGAGAAAAAAGCTTTATTAGATCGTTTAACTCGCGTTGAAAATTTCGAGAAGTTTATTCATAAAACTTTTGTAGGTCAAAAGCGATTCTCTGGTGAAGGTTTAGATACTCAAATCGTCCTATTCGATGAAATTATTAAAACATCTGAAGCAAATAACGTAGAAAAAGTACGTATTGGAATGGCTCACCGTGGTCGCTTAAATGTTTTAACACATATTTTAAATAAACCGTATGACATGATGTTCTCTGATTTTGCACATGTATCTAATGATTTATTTATTCCAGAACATGGTCGCCTTGAAATAACAAAAGGTTGGACAGGTGATGTAAAATACCACATGGGTGCTTCTTACAACCGTGAATCGGGTATGAATGTTAAACTTGCCTATAACCCATCTCACTTAGAAGTAGGAAATCCAGTTGTTTTAGGTACTGCTCGAGCAGCACAAGATGATACTTCTAAGCCAGGGCAAGCTGTCCATGACCGCACAAAAGGATTAGGAATCCTAGTGCATGGTGACGCTGCATTCCCAGGTCAAGGTATCGTAACAGAAGTATTAAACTTTGCAAAAACTGAAGGTTTCACTACTGGTGGTACAATCCACATCATTGCTAACAACATGATTGGATTTACAACTGAACACCAAGACTCTCGCTCATCTGTTTACTCTTCTGACCCAGCAAAAGGTTATGAAGTGCCGGTTATACACGTAAATGCAGATAGCCCTGAGGCTGTAACTTTAGTAGGTCGTTTTGCAGCTAGCTACCGTCAAAAATTCGGTAAAGATATCGTTGTTGACTTAGTTGGTTACCGTCGTCACGGTCACAATGAAACTGACGATCCAACTGTTACAAACCCTGAAACATACAAATTAGTTGCTAAACATGAAACAGTTCGTGCTTTATACGGTGCGCAATTAGCAGCTGAGGGTGTAGTTTCTGCTGATGAAGTAGCAGCATTAGATGCAGCTATTTATGCAGAAATGCAAGCAGCTTATGATCATGTAAAAGAAATGGCAGATAAAGATGAGCACAAGCATTTAGAAATGCCAGAGGAATTAAAAGTAGAATTCCCACAAATTGATACAGCAGTTGGTGCGGAACGTCTAGAAACAATTAACGAAGAGCTTTTAGTGTTTGAAGAAAACTTCGAGCCACAGAAAAAGCTTGGCAAAATTTTAGAAAAACGCCGTGATGCATTTGCTTCTGCAAAAATCGACTGGGGTCATGCAGAAACTTTAGCTTATGCAACAATTATTCAAGATGGCACACCAGTACGTTTTACAGGTCAAGATGCACAACGTGGTACGTTCTCTCAACGCCACTTAGTGTTACATGACAAAAACAATGGCAATGTATTCACGCCACTTCACCATATTTCTGGTTCAAATGCATCATTTACAGTACACAACTCTCCACTGACAGAAGCAGGGGTAGTGGGCTTTGAATATGGTTATAATTTAGAAAATGGTAATGTTTTATCTGTTTGGGAAGCTCAATTCGGTGACTTTGCAAACATGGCACAAGTTATGTTTGATAACTTTATTTCAGGTGCACGTGCTAAATGGGGTCAAAAATCTGGTTTAGTTATACTTTTACCACATGGTTATGAAGGTCAAGGTCCAGAACACTCTTCAAGCCGTATGGAACGTTATTTACAAATGTCAGCTGAAAATAACTGGTTTGTAGCAAACTGTTCAAATGCAGGTAACTACTACCACTTATTACGCCGTCAAGCAGCATTATTAGGAACAGAAGGTGTTCGTCCGCTTGTAGTTGTAGCACCTAAATTCTTACTTCGTCACCCATTAGCTGCTGCAAATGCTGATCAATTAGCAAATGGCTCATTCCAAGAAGTAATTGAGCAACCAGGTTTAGGTTCAAAAGAAAACGCTGTAGAGCGTATTGTATTAGGTACAGGTAAAGTAATGATTGACATAGCTGACCGTGTAAAAGATGGTGAAGGCTTCGATCACGTACACATTGTTCGTGTAGAACAGCTTTACCCATTCCCAAAAGAACAAGTTGCTGGTATTATTGCTAAGTATCCTAATGTAAAAGAAGTTGTTTGGGTACAAGAAGAACCTAAAAACCAAGGTACTTGGAATTATGCATTAGAAACATTACATGAAATTTCTGAAGGTAAAAAGCTACGTTATGTAGGTCGTCCTGCAATGAGCTCTACTTCTGAAGGTGATGCAGATTCTCATAAAGCAGCTCAAGCCGCACTTGTTGAAGAAGCAGTTGCTGAGCCTGTAAAGGTTAAATAGTCATATAATAAATTTTTGAGAGCCGGGCTACTTGCTTAGGCAGTAGCCCTTTTATGTGCACAATGCACGTTAATTAAAGGAGGAAATGAAAGTGGCTGAAATTAAAGTCCCTGAATTAGCAGAATCGATTACAGAAGGTAGTATCGCACAATGGGTAAAAAAAGTGGGCGATCGCGTTGAAAAAGGTGAATTCATCGTTGAACTTGAAACAGACAAAGTAAACGCTGAAATCATTTCTGAAGAAGCGGGAGTTTTAACTCAAATTTTAGCTGAAGAAGGCGATACTGTACTTGTAGGTCAAGTAATCGCAGTAGTAGAAGCCGGCGAAGGTGCAGCACCTGCTCCAGCGGCACCAGTTGCAGCAGCAGCTCCAGCTCCAGCAGCGCCACAAGCGGCACCTGCTCCGGTTGCAGCAGCTCCAGTTGTAGAAGAAACTTCTGGTGAGCGTGTAATCGCATCTCCAGCAGCTCGTAAACTTGCTCGTGAAAAAGGTATTGACCTTGCTGCTGTATCTCCAGTAGATCCACAAGGCCGTGTACGTGTACAAGACGTAGCAGCTCATGGTACAGCTCCAGTGGCAGCACCACAAGCAGCTCCAGCAGCACCTAAAGCAGCTGTAGATGAATCACGTGTAACAGTTGAAAAAATGAGCCGTCGTCGCCAAACAATTGCAAAACGTTTACTTGAAGTAAAACAATCTACAGCAATGTTAACAACATTCAACGAAGTAGATATGACAAACATTATGGCTTTACGTTCTCGTAAAAAAGACCAATTCTTCGAGTCAACTGGCTCAAAACTTGGTTTCATGTCATTCTTCACAAAAGCAGTAGTGGCAGCACTTAAAAAATACCCATATGTGAACGCACAAATCGCTGGTGATGAAATTCACTTAAACAACTTCTTTGATATCGGTGTAGCTGTATCAACAGAAGAAGGTTTAGTAGTACCAGTTGTACGTGACGCTGACCGCAAAAACTTCGCTGAAATTGAAGATTCAATTGCAGACCTAGCGAAAAAAGCACGCGACAAAAAATTAGGTTTAGCAGATCTTCAAGGTGGCTCATTCACAATTACAAATGGTGGAGTATTCGGTTCATTAATGTCTACACCTATCATGAATGGTACACAAGCAGCTATCCTAGGTATGCACACTATCAAAAAACGTCCAGTTGAAGTGAATGGTGAAGTAGAAGTTCGCCCAATGATGTACTTAGCTCTTTCTTATGACCACCGTATTATCGATGGTAAAGATTCTGTAGGCTTCCTTAAAACTGTTAAAGAACTACTTGAAAACCCAGAAGATTTATTATTAAATTCTTAATTCCAATGATTTATTACCCCTGCGAACATTGTTTTGCAGGGGTTTTTCTTTTTATGAAACATTCAATGAAAGCGCCGGAAAGAATCATTAGGCAGCCGCCACAATGTTATGAAAGCTTCATATAGTAAAAAAGTATATGGTAGATAAGGTATCAATTATCCTAACTAATAGCTTCTTTTGAATCATTAGAATGAAAGTTTAGTAGTAAATATTTGCGAATTTTCTAAAAAAGATCGTTATCAAAAGGTAGGGATAAAAAGAATGCCATGTATTTGATTGAAGTGTAAACTGGACCTCCTTAGAGATCAGTATCACAAGTGGCTCATCGGACGCCCCCAAGAAAGCACCTAGCCGGAACGGAAATCAACCACACGTTATGGTGATGATCCTTTAAGAAAAATAAAACCCTAATATTGTAATTAGTCAGAAAAGTAATAAAATTATCTTGACGAATAACTTAGTTTTATAGTAGTATCTAATTATCAATTAAATAAACAAACCTCACTTTTGTTCTATTGTGAGGTAGAGGCGCGGTATTTATTAGTTCATTGTTGAGTGCAAGCAAGCGAAGACGCAATGGAGAAGGAAATATCGCCGAAGTATAAAAGGAGCTCGTACTTTTATGCTGGGTCTGCAGTGAATAAGTGCAGGACTGTCCTAGTAAATTACTTTCCAGATTTACTAGGTTGTGCTATCTCGGAATGATGGAATAATAGTGAGGATTTGGGCAACTGTTAAAAAAGTAAGACCTAAGTTCAGAACTTAGGTCTTTTTTGGTACAGTTGTCTTATTTTTTTACAGAAAAGGGGAGTTTTACATGAAAAGAAAATGGTTGGTATTAATGTTGACCGTAATGACAGCAATTTTGCTAGCAGCTTGTGGTACTGGTGACAAAAAGGATACGACGTCATCTAGTAATGAGGGTAGTAAAACGAATAAGGATGAAGGTGGCGGCCAATTCCGTATCGGGATGGAAGCAGGCTATGCTCCGTTTAACTGGACCCAGCAAGGTGATGCAAATGGCGCAGTAAAAATTGCCGATAATGCAGAGTATGCAGGCGGTTATGATGTGCAAATGGCGAAAAAAATAGCTGAAGGCTTAGGAAAAGAATTAGTCATCGTAAAATTGGAATGGGATGGCTTAGTACCAGCTCTACAATCAAATAAAATCGATGCAATCATTGCAGGTATGTCACCTACTGAAGAACGTAAGCAAACTATCGATTTCACAGAAAACTACTATACATCTGATTTTGTAATGGTTATTAAAAAAGGCAGTAAATATGAAAAAGCAAAATCTATCCAAGATTTTTCTGGAGCAAAGATCACATCACAATTAAATACATCTAACTACACTGTTATTGATCAAATCAAAGATGTAAAAAAACAAACAGCAATGGATAGCTTCCCAGCAATGCGTGTAGCATTAGAAGCTGGAAAAATTGATGGCTATGTAGCAGAACGCCCAGAAGGTATTTCCGCTGCTGCTGCAAACGATAAATTCACATATGTAAAGTTTGAAAAAGGCTTTGACACTGATGTTTCAAATACATCTATTGCAGTTGGTTTACGTAAAAATGATGCAGATCTTGAAAAAATCAATGAAATCCTAAAAGGTATTTCTGAAGATGATCGCCAAAAAATTATGGAAGAAGCAATTCATCAACAACCAGCAGCACAATAACATGACTGCACGGGCTGCTTACTAGTCCGTGCAATATCATTTCATCATTATTCTACAAGAATCTCTCTAAATAATGATAATGTCTTAGCTAAAAGTTTCATAAAATAAAAGAAACAGAAGCTCCAATCAAAAAGGGAGATTGCTAAGACGATACTGGAACGAACAAGCAACACGACGTTGTTAGGAGGAACATCATGAGTTTTGAATGGATTATTTCAATTGTTGAGAACAACTGGCAAATGTTTTTACGGGGTGCGTATTATACATTACTTATTTCGATTATTAGTACAATTATTGGTGCACTTATCGGATTTTTTATCGGGATTATGCATACCATCAAAGTTCGTAAAAAGGGTGTAAAATATTATTGCTTGAAGCTCATTAATTTTATACTAACATGCTATGTTGAATTCTTCCGTGGTACACCAATGATTGTACAAGCGATGGTTGTATTTTACGGACTAGATATGGCATTTGGCATTGATATGCACTTTATTACGGCCGGTATTTTAGTCGTTTCACTAAATACAGGGGCTTATATGACGGAAATTGTGCGTGGTGGTATTGTTTCAATTGATAAAGGACAGTATGAGGCTGCTTCAGCAATCGGTATGAATCATTTCCAAATCATGCTACACGTTGTTTTACCTCAAGTTGCACGAAATGTATTACCTGCTACAGGTAACCAATTAATTATGAATATTAAAGATACAGCAGTATTAAACGTTATCGGGGTTACGGAATTATTCTTCCAAACAAAATCGATTGCCGGTAATAACTTCCGCTATTTTGAATCCTTCTTTGTAGCTTGTGTCCTTTACTTCATCATGACATTCACAGCATCAAGAATTTTACTGTATGTAGAAAAACGACTGGATGGTCCAGATGCTTACCAAAAAGAACAGAAAGAAGCAGTATAGGGGGACGAACAAATGACGGTTATTAAAATAGAGCATTTAAGTAAATCATTTGGGCGTAACCAAGTGTTAAAGGATGTAAATTTCCAAGTAGAAAAGGGCGAGGTTGTCTGCTTAATCGGTTCTTCAGGATCTGGTAAATCAACACTACTACGCTGCATTAATTTACTGGAAACGCCAAGTGGTGGTCAAATTATTTACAAAGGTGAAAACATTTTAGACGAAAAGCATAATATTCAAGAATATCGTACACATTTAGGTATGGTATTCCAGCAATTTAACTTATTCAATAATCATAATGTGCTAAAAAATTGCACTGTTGGTCAAATAAAAGTATTAAAGCGTTCAAAAGAAGAAGCTGAGGAAGTTGCTCTAAAATATCTGCAAATCGTTGGCATGGATCAATATGTCAATGCAAAGCCACGACAGCTCTCTGGCGGTCAAAAACAGCGTGTAGCCATTGCACGAGCATTGTCCATGAGCCCAGAAGTAATGCTCTTTGATGAACCGACGTCAGCCCTTGACCCAGAAATGGTGGGTGAAGTATTAAAGGTAATGCGTCAGCTAGCGGATTCCGGAAATACGATGTTAATTGTTACACATGAAATGGAATTTGCCAAAGAAGTAGCAGATCGCGTTGTCTTTATGGATAAAGGTGTTATTGTAGAGGAAGGCCCTCCAGCACAGGTTTTAGTAACCCCTCAGCATGAACGGACAAAAGAGTTTTTAAAACGGACATTAAAATAAATAAGTTTCCGCCTCTGGTTATGAATAACTAAAAGTGAATCCAAACAATTTTATTACTATTAAGCTGGACGTATTAGTTCAGCTTTTTTTTGCGATTAAAGATATAATCTGGGCTACTTCAATTAACGGAGCATTTTAGTCTAGGAACTTCCTTCCACTGATAGCGTCAAATTTATAAATTTTATGCAGTTATTAACCCTTTAATAATGGAGGTAGTATGTTGAAAAAATTATTTATTCTATTTACCATAATTAGTGTTCTGTTAGTTGGCTGTTCGCAAGAAAAAAAATATTACGTATGGGTTGATTCATCAACACAAACTCAAGAAAGTATTGATTCAGCGATAGAAAGGCTTACTATTGCCAAGGTTGATTTCATTATTGATGATCATGGTAGTGTTTTAATAAATGAAAAAGATATGGATAAGGCTGTGATGTGCTGTTCTTAAGCTAAAGGGAGCTATTTTTCAAGAAGGATAATGCCTTTTTTTGAAGTTAAGAGGTCGTTTAGTGGAATGATTTTGAAATTTATTGAAACGAAAACTACGAAATTCAGTCAAGTTTTTAAAAGGAGTGATGATTTTGAAAAAATTTAGTTTAATTATATCTGTAATATTTTTATCAATTGGATTATTGGGCTGTAAAAAAGTGGGGATGAGGAGGAACTCGACAAAGAGATTTCAAAGTCAACTGAGAAAATAACAGATAAGCCTACAATCATAGGCGAAATTGTTCAAATAGAAGGTAAAAGATTTTTAGTGGAAAACAAAACTGAAAAATTACCAGATGGCAGATCAGGTGCGATATGGTTTTCAACTGATGAAATTGAATCTTTAAAAGTAGGACTTACTGTTTCTGTTTGGACAACCAAAATAGAAGAAAGTTATCCAGCACAAGCAGTTGCAGAAAAAATTGAGATTAATGAATAATGGGCGAGATTAAACAAATGAGGTATTAAACTTCCATGAAAATAAAATTTCTGGCACTAAAAATAAAGGCCTAGTCATTAAAAAAAATGGAGATCTGGTTTAGATTGTATTAGGCAGGATGGTCACATTGTAACCTAAACTTTCAAGACTCTGAACAGAATATCGAATAGTGGATTGTTTTTTTTGTTAAGTCTACATACATTTCTTTCCTTGTTAGAAGGTAATAAGCAATTAGCCTTGAGTGACGGATGAGCGTGCTCACTTTTTACCCTTTCGAGCTGCAGTCCGTCTACTTCTAGTCCCATTTGTTTATGACTTCTAAAAATTAAAACGTACACCACTAAAATTGAATTTAGCAATGTACATTTAACGTTTTTTTCTAGAAAATAGGTTACTTTATTTTCTAGAATTCCATTCTGCGTATAAAATAAAGCAAATTGCAAATGCAACGGCTAGGATAAAAAACCATTGCGGTACACCACCAAAGCTCATGTTAACACCTCGAAGTAAAATTTTTATTAGTTATCTTCATTCGTTAAGGGACGCCCAATTCTAAATGTGTTGGGATGAGTCCTACAGTGAAACATCTACTGAATGAGAATATTGCCTCCAGACGCATTGATCATCTGTGCGAAAGAGAAGAGACAGCACCAAATGTTTTCTGTGCGAAAGCGAAGAGACAGCAACAAATGTTTTCTGTGTGAAAGCAAAGCGACAGCAACAATTACGCCAAGACGAAATTGATATAGTTAAAAAAATGGATAGTTACGGAGAAAATATAGGTTTTCTATGGTTTTTTTCTCCACAAAAGTTCAAAAATATTATAAAATAAACAGTAGACATTAGCTTCATGCTAGTAAAGAGAGGTAGAGAGATTATGTTACATTTAAAATGGAAAGATGCTCCAACAGTACGTACAGTTACTTGTAAGCATACAAATGCATCAAAATATTTAGTTTCAAACGTATTAACAGTAGGGAACCAATATGATGTTAAAAATGAAACAGAAGAATTCATTTTTATTATCGATAACACTGGTAATATTGGTGGCTACTATAAAGATTATTTCGAATAAGTTTAATCAATTTCGCCTTGGCGTAATTGCGTCCGGATTTTGAATTGTGCTCGCACAATTCATTCCTTTTAAAATCCGTGACATCCGCCGGAGGCTTTATTTTCATTCAGTAGGTGTTTGGAAATCCCTGAAAAAGGGGAACTACATATGCATTCATTACCACCTTCAGAGGTGGGTTTCTTCTGCTGAATGAAAATAAAAGGGTGGTTCAGATGATTTCTGAGCCACCCTTGTTTGTTGGAAAAGTAGAATCAGTCGCTGTTATTATGGCCCTTTAATTCAGCTACATCCTGTAATTGCTGTTTTTCCTGTTCCGTAGCTGTATGTAGGGCAAAGACATCTTTGATAGCCGTCTGAAGTTCATGCTGTGTTTCTTTGAATTTCGATACTTGCAGTTCAAAAGAAGGGCTCGTAAAACGGTCATTTGTGCGAGATAATCTTTCCTCAAGCTTCGCGTAGTGATGGTCCATATGCATGGATAACATCATGGCTAACTGATTTTTCCAAAGTGGTATAAGGGTAACGATTGAAAATTCAATTTTTTCTGCTAGCGTTTGATTTGACTGCTGAATCATACGTATTTGTGGAGCAGTTTGTAAGGCAACCTGCTGTGATACTTGTAAGTCATAAATACGTTGATCTAGACGTTCGATTTGAGCGGCGAAGTCATTGAGCTGCTGGATAGCAAGTGGCTGTTTCGTTGCCTGTACACTAGTCACTTTTGCAGGAAGCTCAACTTCAATGATTTGCTGCTTCTTCATTTGTCCTGCCGAAATAGCAGTTGCTAACTCCTCAAAGAATCCTCTATTATGTGAATAAAGTTCCTCAAGCATTTCTACATCTTTAATCATTTGAAGCTGTGCACGTTCAAGCTGAACACCAATTCGTTCTACTTGAATACTAATACGTTCAAACTCCGTTAATGTTTGCTTAACAGTAGGCCCAATTTTACCAAACATTTTTTTGAAAAAGGACTGTTTTTTTGGCTCTAATGCGTTAGGGTCCACGCGGTCTAACGTTTGCATTAATGAATCTAACATTTGGCCAATTTTTGTGACGTCTTTCTGTTTTACTTGTGCAAGCATTCGATCGGCAAATTGAGAAAGTGCTCGCTGAGAATCTTGCCCTAAAGACAGCACTGATTCGAAGTTTGACAGGTCAAGTTGACTAGCATAAAGAAGTGCACGACTTTGTGCAAGAGGCGATAGCGTTTCATACGTCGCCATCGCCTCATTATTTGTAGTTTCTAAATAAGATTGCACAAGAGGGGAAATACCTTGTATTGAATTTAGTTGAAACGCGTGATCATTTGCTGTCACTTATCATCGCCTCGCCATTCCAATTGTTCTTTTCGTCTTATATTGGAACGATTCGCAAATTCGATTTCCATTTGAAGATGGTCGATATCATTGGAAAGCGCATCTTTTAAATCAATTTGAATCGTATCATTTAAATCTGTAAGCGTTTCTCGTGTTTTAGATAATGTAATCTGGATTTCCTTATCCTTCACAGGCTGCTTCGATAACATCGTATATTTATCCGTTAATTCGACAGCGGAAGGTAGGTGTGCATAAAAAAATTGTTCAATATTATAAAATTTTCGTGGATCTGTTTTAACAATTTTCACGATGTTTTTGGAAATACGTGTCATTTCGAGTAATTGCTTAAATGCTGAAACAGAGCGTACACGTAAGTAGTTTTGGCTTAATGTTTGAATGTTTTTATTGGCTGTTGTAAGTTGTGTTTCGATATGTTTGTATTCTTCTTTTGTTATACCTGCTATTTGCATGACTTTCTTTTTCTGTCTATGTTTCAACAACGCTGTACTCGACGCGTATGTTCCAGCAAACAATAAACCACCAAGGAAGAATCCTGGATTTGCCGCAATTGCTGCAATAGAAACAGTTGTTAGCGAAATAAAGAAGCTAGCGGTATGTCTAGAGAAAAACTGTCCGACACTGAGCATGTTTCTTCCTCCTAGCATTTAAATATGTCTATCTTCTTATACGAAATAATCGACATAAAGTTTCAATGAAAAATTAAACCTTACATAAATTTTACTGCTATTTGTTAAGTTTCACAATGATAATACATAAGAATAAGCAAATCCTTTGATTTATAGTAGAGAAAAGGAGCAAATGAAATAGAAGTCGGCCTAAGCAATGTCTGACATTGCTGCTGAGATTATTGATTTTTATTATATCGTATTCAAATTAAATGTAATTCGCGAATTTTTGTAATGTTGTTATTCATTTTTTTAGTTTAAACATTAGTATTGTTTTTTCATCTGTTGTTAATTCCTCATTATCAAATAAGATTCTAAAGTAATGCCTTAGCAAAAAATGTTGCTATGTCATAGAAATTCTTCGTTGCTATAAATTGGTGAATAGTAAAAAGTGATGGAGGTGAGTATAAATAAAAATGAGGGATCAATTCACTTGCCCATTAGATTTAACCCATGATATTACTCGAGGAAAGTGGAACATCATTTCACTGAGAGAGGAAAAGAACTCTACGAAGCAGTAGAAATTATGCAAACTGTTGGTATTCAATTTTGATGATAAACAACTTAGAAAACCATATTCTAATGATTATGAAGTCTACACTTCTTATTGAAAAAGAACTTTCTCTTAACATGTTTCTAGCAATTGTGTGTTATAAACTAAAATCAAATAAAAACAATTATTATAAAGGAAGAATTATTATGATCTAAATCTTTATTGTTTTAGTAGAATTTTATCCATCTTGGCTTGCTATGACTCGTGAAGAAAGAGGGAAACGAGCTAATGAGCTTAAAGAAATTACTTTAAAATATCCAGAAGTACAGGTGCGTTTCCTTGATGCAGAAGCCTTACTTGGAAAGGATTATACAGATATTATCTTTTGTGAAACAAGTAATATTAATGTGGGAAGAAATACGAGATCATGCCGTATATACGGAAGGGCATATGAAAATTAAAGATGTGATTATGGGAATGGAAGAAGCCTATAAAAAGTTTGAAGCGGATTCATTACATAGTAATTAAAGCAATATTAACAAGTATTATTATTCAACAAAATTGAACTGCACCTCAATGTTAGACATTAACAGTTGGGTGCAGTTTTTATATAGATAAATTCAGTTCTGGTGTAGTCATTTAATCGCTAGTGTTTTTAAATTGCGGATGCTTAAATAAAGGCGGTTCTCTTAAACGGTTCAAAATAAAAATAGCGTGAGTATGGTTAGATGACTATTTTTCGATGACTAAAATATTGTTGTCTTCTATTGGAGGCTCACAATTTTCAAGAAGATAATTTGTACTTTCATTCGTTTCAACTGCCTCAATTAAAGAGCATGCTGAATGAATGATACTTCCTTGGCCATATTGGTCTCTGCGTGGGTCTTTTGTTGATTTTATTATTTCGCCATCGTATTCAAGTTCGTGAACTATTGGGTCACCTTCTGTGGTATATCTAACCATTCTAATACTATCTTCTTTCCCTTGTTGTACATTATGGAGAAAATCTTCAAATCTTTCTTGGTTTTTTAAATCAGCATGCGCATCTACTATATCTTCTGGAGTCGAAATGTAAGGTGGTGGTATATCATTAGGGTATATGTAAATATCCGTTGAACTATCTACTCGATTACAACTTGCAATTAAGAGCAAAATAAATAGAACAAATAAAACATTTATCTTTTTCATGATAATACATTCCTTTATGCATTTAGTCGTTTTTTCCTTAAAAATGTTACATACCTTATTCAACTAACCTCCGTTGCTCACATCATTCTTCTTAAGAGTGATTATTTATTTTTTTTAGTAATAGGGCCATATTGGCAGGAGCTTTTTAGCAGGGTGCAGAAGTTTAATTCAATGTACTTGTAGTTTATTATGATAATGAATAATTATTGAAATTATCTAATAGTATTAGACGTACAAAATAGCTTTTTCTTTCAACTTCTTGTGTAACCAAATCCATTTTTGATATCAAAATCTAATTATGAAGGAGACTAAAATTATGGAAATTTCTAAAGGAGTAGAAATGCTCCATCTTGAATTTCATGGGAATATTTTTCATCCAACTCTTTTATGGGATCAAGAAATGGCTGTTTTAATAGACACTGGGTTCCCTGGACAACTTGAAGATTTACGTGTGGCAATGGAAAAGGCAGGAGTGTCGTTCGACAAACTAAAAGTTATCATTTTGACACATCAGGATATAGATCATATAGGTAGTCTTCCTGACATATTACAAGAATGTGGAAGTAATATTAAAGTATATGCTCACGATTTGGATAAGCCTTATATTCAAGGGGATTTAACTCTTTTGAAAGATGGGCACTTAGAGAACCCTCCAAAGGGCAAAGTGGATGATACCTTGAAAGATGGTCAAGAATTGCCGTATTGCGGTGGAATTCGTATTATCCATACGCCAGGGCATACTCCTGGCCATATCAGCTTATATTTGAAACAAAGTAAAACGCTGATTGCTGGGGATTCGATGTACAGTGTCAACGGCATAATTGAGGGAATTCATGTCCCGACAGTACTGGATATAAAAGAAGCTCAGCTTTCTTTGAAGAAATACTTAGACCTCGACATTGAATCTGTGATTTGTTACCACGGAGGATTAAGTAAGGAAAATATTAATGAGCAGCTTCAAGAAGTAATTTCATATTAAATTCTAGAGCTTTCTTCAGCTATCGACAGCTTTAGTTAAATAGTCTATAAAAAGGCCACTCTGTAATGGGTGGTCTTAATTTGTTAAACAAGCATTTTTGTACATATTTATTTCAACGTTTATGGGGCATCTTTTTGTAATTGTCCAAATAAGTTAAATGCTGAATACAAGTTGATCTGGTTGCAATGTGTTATAGCCTAATTTAAAGTAATCTTGTTTTTGTCTTTTTTTCCATTATCGTGGAGGTCAGAGAGAGATATTGATAGAGAATCTTTGTGGTTTACTCAGATAACAAATCAATTACAGGAAACAAGTATTGGTATTGTGTGTATAACACAAGAAAATAAAAATAATCCTTGGATTTTATTTGAATCTGGTGCTTTAGCAAAAGGAGTATCGTCAAGTAGGATATGTACATTTCTAATTGATTTAGACTAGTGATATTAGAGATCCATTAGCACTAGTTGATATTTACAAATCACTTAGTATCTATAGAAGAAGTGAAGTAATACGGGAAGTCATATCCAACTGGGGATGGCTTTTTATTATGTCTTGAGATGTTGAGTATGAGGTAATTAAAAGGGTCACCCGGAGGAAGAGTGGACCCTTAGTAAAGGTAAGAGGGTGTAAGGTTAAATTAGAATTACCTTACTAAAGTTATGAGCACCAGGCTTTGATGATTTTTCTAAGGCAATAATAAAAAATTGGAAATATTAATACGCTCTATTTTGCATGAAAGTAGCGCCGACAATAATCAGAAGAATGAATAGAACAACAATTAGAGCAAATGCTGAACCAGATCCACTACCATAGTACTCAGACATAATGATTTCCCTCCTCTCTATAATTTATAATATGCACAGTTGTCAAAAGGAGTTGCGATATTTATCTTAGGAGTGCCTTTTATTTGCCCTTGCTACGGCAGGTGTTTTTTGTGAAAGGGAAAATAAAAAGGACTGGGGTATTATTCCCAATCCTAATTAATAAAATATAAACTTTGCCCCCAGCAACGTTATTTTAGATAAAACCGTATTCATTCAATGTTGAAAATAGCCAGTACTGCACTATAAAAATAGAGAAGCCAGACTAAACAATGTCTGATTCCATGCGCACATAGCCTTTTAAATCATCAAAAAGCTCTAATGCAAATGAATTGGAATCTGCTTGAGGGCTAACACCCTTTTGAACAAATACTAGGAATTCATCAATCGCTTTTTTTGATCCTTCTACTTCAACTTCAATTTGTTCTTGATCATTTAGTTTACAATATCCTTTTAATCCTAGTTCAATCGCTTTTTGTTTAATGAAAAAACGGTAGCCTGTCCCATAAATATCTCCGAAAAATTTAATTAGCGCTCGCTTGTTCAAGCTAAAACCTCCTACTAGTTAAGGGGGAAGAGCCCTCCTTTGTGCTTAGTGCATGACACGTTCTTTTTCTAAATACGCAATTAAGTTATTGATAAAGTAGAGAACCTGCTTAGAAGCTTGATCTACTTCTTTTAAATGAACTTCAGCCTGTTGAATATTTCCAATCTTATAAGCCTCCGCTGCTAACTTCGCCGATTCATGAACACGTAAATGATAGGCGTCTAATTCACGATAATCCTGCAAGTGTCCGAAACGTTCCATAGAACGAGCAGCTGTATACCATTTACCGAGACGACATTCTGTATGAGAAGAAACATCACTTGGTTCGACGCTTTCAAGACCGAGGAACATATTATAAATGCGCCATTTCCATAAAATATGATCTGCCTTCGATAGTTGTAAAAGCGCTATAGAAGAAAGCTGAACATTGTTATTCGCAATAATGTCATTTCGGAAACGATTAATTTCTTTCCCTAATGCATGAATATCGCTAGAAGTGTTATGGCTATAGTCGCGAATATCATCTTGAAGGTTAGAAATTTCAATCATTCTTGCAGATACTTCATCGATAGCTGCTGCCTGCTCCTGTGAAATCGCAGCCGTATTTGTGACATCCATATTAATACCTTCAATGGCAGTAACAATTGCGTTTAATAATGGTAATGACTCTTTAGCTTCTACTGTAGCATCTTTAATAATCACTGTCGTTTCCGTAATCGAGTTTGACACTTCGTTTGAATAGCTCTTTAAATGATGTACATTTGCAGATACCTCGGTAAGTGCTGATACAGTTCCTTCAGCAAGTTTTCGAACTTCCTGTGCAACTACAGCAAAGCCTTTACCATGTTCACCTGCACGAGCCGCCTCAATAGAAGCGTTCAAAGCAAGTAAATTCGTTTGATCGGCAATTTGATTTATTAAGGTTACAACATGTTCGATATCATTTACCCGCTTTTGTAATTCTGAAAAGGATTCAACAATCGTTGTAAATGTCTCTTCTGTTTTAAAGATTTCAGAAAGGGCATGCTCAATTGCATTTTTTCCTTGTACAGCGTGATCAACAGATTCAGTTGTTTTCTCAGAAATACGGGAAGACATTCGAGCAACCTCATTAATAGAAGCGGCAATTTCTTCAGTTGCTGCGGTAGAGGATTGGATTTCTTCATTTTGTTTATCCAAGCTAAATACTAAATCTTTCATGTACATGATTTTTGCGTTGACATCCATCAAAGAGGAAACTTCAGCAACTACATTTTCAATAATACGTTCCGTTAATACTTCAACAAGTAATTCCTGATCAACATTGACTGCAGATTGAAAAGATTTCATGTATTCAAAAGCTTTATTAGGTTTTAAACCGAAATTATGTAAAATATAAGTTGTTATGTAAAATGCAAACTGATTGAAAACAACAATTAATTTACCTGGCTCGTATTGATTTTTTCTGAATAAATTGAAAAATTTAACGGTTTCATCCACATATTCATCATCACGAGTAGCTAAGAAAAATTGAGTTAAGTATCGATTAATATTTTCTTCACTAATTGTTAGTTGAGAGGAGAGAGAGATTTCACTTAAATAATTATTAAAAATAGCATTCATTGAAGGCGTGATATCTTTTAATTTATTGTAGAGAGTTTTTAAATTCTCTTCATCTTGAGAATTGAAATGGTTAAATGCTAGTGTTTTATTAAAACGGCCAGTCGCATTTAAATTGGTACCACGCCTTAATAATTCATCGAGCTCTGCTTTAGGTCGAATACTTGAAAACATAAAAATAATACCTCCCAAAAATAATGAATAATAAGGCAATAATAGCATATTTCAGAGTGTTTTAATAGACATTTCAGATGTGTTTGCTAAAATGGAAATATCTTAATACAGCAGGGAATGTGGCAAATATGTATACAATCATTTACATGAAAGCTGATTATGAGCCTTGGTGGAAATTTGAAGGCTGGGAGACTTTTATTCAAACAAATGAAACGTTTGAGACGGAAGAACAATTTGAGTCAGCATTACAAAGAAAATTGCATCACTTTCGTTTAACATATGACAATGAGGCAACTAAAGAAGGGAAGTTTTGGGCTTTTTGGTCAGAGGATGAGAGTGTTTTCTGTGAAGCCTGTGATGATGATGTCCAAATATATCACGGTATTATCGCTTTAAAATCTGACGAATTGAAATAAAATTTTGAAATTAATAAAAAAACATTTTTCTTTATTTGACAAAATTATGAATGATGGTTATACTTAAGTTAACAATTTAATTGCTTCACCGGAAACATGAATTCACATATTACAAAAAGTGATCGCGTTAGTTCGGTACTCTTTGTAATATGTGAATTTTTTACATTCGTGAAGAAATTACATATTGTTCACTTTTATTTTTTGGAGGTTTTCTTAAATGAAACAAGGTACAGTAAAATGGTTTAACTCAGAAAAAGGTTTTGGATTCATCGAAGTTGAAGGTGAAAACGACGTATTCGTACACTTCTCAGCTATCCAAGGCGAAGGTTTCAAAACTCTTGACGAAGGTCAAAAAGTGGAATTCGAAGTTGTAGATGGCAACCGCGGACCACAAGCTGCTAACGTAACTAAACTTTAATTCTCAGTAATTAAAATTACATTCGTTAAACCTAAGGCATCCTATTGATATAGGATGTCTTTTTTTGCATTCTTTGAGCGTATTTTCAATAGATTTAGACGCTAGGGAATAAGTAGTTAGATACTTAAACTACGCTTCGAGCAAGTTTATACGAATTGAAAGGGTTTATATAATTTTATTATGTAAACTAAATGTTGCTTGTCTCGATAAAGTTGTTTAAAGAATACTAGGCTATCTGCTCTTGGAGATGTATTAGGGAAAGAAGTCCATATACAGCAAGTCGATGATGCTACTTATACTGACATTATGAAAGGGGCAGGGATACCAAAAGCCTATATTCCTATGCTCGTAACCACGCAAAAGATATTCGAGATGGTGGATTAGAGATTTTAGAAAAATTGTTCGGTCGCCCTGCTACACCAATAAACGAAGCTTTAAGCCTCAAACAGGAAATTAAGTTTAACCAAAAAATGACCTTCTCATATGTAATGGTGAAGTGACCCCTAAAAGTTAGACACGGTTATTTCATTAGGCAGCTTGTGTAAAACGAGTTCGGTATTGCACCGGA
>NZ_LIYL01000074.1:0-621 GCF_001278875.1 Lysinibacillus sp. FJAT-14222
TTATTAAAAATAACAAAGGAAGTTCAAGGCATTATTGATATTGTAACGAAAATAGCTGATCAAACTAATTTATTATCTTTAAACGCAGCAATTGAAGCAGCAAGGGCCGGCGAACATGGAAGAGGATTTGCAGTTGTAGCAGACGAAGTTAAAAAATTATCAGAAGTAACGAAAAAATCAGTCTCAAATGTAGCTCATTTAATTTTATCCACTGTGTCTAATGTGGAAAAGTTATCAGCTTCACTTGACATGATTAATGAATCTGTTCATGACGAACATCAAATTATGAAACAAACAGACATATGTTTTGAGCAAATTTTACAATCTATGAAAGAAACCCAAGAGAATAATGAACATTCACAAGAAGAGATTAATGTTTTTGCTAACGTTGTCAATGAATTAGGTAAAGCATTTGAAGAAGTTGCATTGTCGGCTGACCGACTTGCTAGTTTTGCTAATGAATTAAACAATGGATAAGGGGTCTTCTAAATGTGTAAAAAAATACCGAAGGAATTAACATACTATTTAAAATTAGGTGATGCTGTTGTAATCGTTGATGAAAATCAATTAATTATCGATGTTAATCAACAATACGAAACGATCACCGGCTATAAAAGAGAA
>NZ_LIYL01000075.1:0-610 GCF_001278875.1 Lysinibacillus sp. FJAT-14222
CCTCCCTCTATAAATGTTGATATATCAACGGTTTGACCCGTTTTTAAGAGTGATAAAAAATTTTTTTATCACAACTTTTACATAGTCTTTTCTAGTTCTTCAATTATTCGTCATTTGGTGAGTACGCTTCGCTAAAGTTAATTGGTTAAAATTAACTTCCATTTCCACTATGTGATGCACTAATGGATCTCTGCGATGCTTATGATGACGTACCCTCCCATGTCTCTTGGCGTCCATGCGCATACATTCCTTCGTTCGGTCTATTCATAAGGCAGAGGCTGGCGATGCTCCTTTAGGGACTCAAAGTCGGATGGAATAAATAATGCCGGCTTCTCCGTGTCATCCTTTTGTAGTAGGTCGAGCTTTGATGTTGCTAGGCTGCCTTTACGAGACAATACAGATCTTTCATCATGTAGCTTACATCAAAATACACTCTCTTCTTGCATAAGGTGTGTAAAATCTTCAGTAACTTTCCACAGAGCACGACAATCGATTGCTTCTTTCGAAGGGGATTGACGGTGCGCGTGGTGTAATATTCATGTAATTTCTTAAAGGCTTCATTATGACGAATTAACGGCATCATGACTCGAAATAAAAGAGCCCGTAACTT
>NZ_LIYL01000076.1:0-591 GCF_001278875.1 Lysinibacillus sp. FJAT-14222
CCTGAATTATTCACAGCCATCTGAGATTTAGGGAATTTGGCTAGTTTTTCAGAATTGAGGAAAATAATTAGGAGTAAGTGGTTTAGTAAATTGAGAATCAGGTTGGGTTTTGTACAAAAAACCTATTTTAGGGCAGACTTCCCCCTTGATGTGGGTTCGATTTTTTAAAAAGGGCTATTTAGTTGAATGTTAGCTGTTGCACCCTGGTCAGGACGTCCCAAAAGAAGCGCTCATAGACAAAACTTGAGGACATTTTAAAATACAGTGAACGTCCAGACTTCACTAATTTACTTGCGACTTTTATCAAACGTGTGCGAATGGTTTGGATTTGAATCCCCTTATATTTTTTCGGGAAACTGAGTGTACGTAGCCAGTTCGTGAAGTTATAGGCAAGTAAACTTAACATCATCCGTGCTTCATTGACAAGGAAATCATGGCTTTTCATCTGATCAAAACCAAAGCCATCTTTCGCTTCTTTGATGAAATTTTCCATTGTACCTCGCTGTTTGTATGATGCGACAATCGCTTGTGGTGAAAAGGTTTCACCAAGACTTGTCACAAAAAAGGCATGAGAAAAGAACAGTTCACCGG
>NZ_LIYL01000012.1:0-39014 GCF_001278875.1 Lysinibacillus sp. FJAT-14222
TCTATTTAAAATCAAAAAGTGATGATCTATAAGAAAAGGTTGGATTGTCATTTACACAAAAATATTGACAGTCCCGAAATAAAGGGAAAATCTCTGTTTATCGTTATTTTTAAAAAATAGTTGTGCTAATAGATATTTATTTTTTCACAAAGGTTCCCATAATACGAACATATCAGTAAAATAGAGTAGGTTAGGGGGACTATATTTTGAAAGATCAACGCTTTAAAATTGCGCATCGAGAGGCGCTTATCGGTATCGGGCTTGTGATCGTTAACTTTGCGATTTGGTTTGGCTTTGCCTATGGATTAGGCTCTGGTGATCCAGCAAACTATACGTATGTATTCGGTTTCCCTGCATGGTTTTTCTATAGCTGTATTGCAGGGACAGGCTTTATGATAATTTTAATCTGGGTCGTCTTGAAGCTCTTTTTCAAAGAGGTACCATTTGACGATGAGGAGGTGGATCAATAATGCACTGGCAAGTTATTGTTCCACTGCTATTATTTTTAGTCATCATCTTTGGTATTGGTATCTGGTCAAATAAGCATATACGCTCTTCTAATTCATTTTTACAGGAATACTTCCTCGGTGGTCGTGAAATGGGAGGTTTCATCCTTGCTATGACAATGATTGCTACGTACGGTAGTGCAAGTAGCTTTATTGGTGGTCCAGGCGTTGCTTACACGAAAGGGCTTGGCTGGGTATTACTGGCGATGGCGCAGCTTCCTGCAGGTTATTTTGTTTTAATGATTTTAGGGAAGAAATTTGCTATTATCGCAAGACGTTATCAAGCTATCACGTTAATTGACTTTTTAAGAGAACGCTATAAAAGTCATGTCATTGTCATCTTATCAGCTATTAGTATTATCGTCTTTTTATTTTCTGCGATGATGGCACAATGGGTAGGTGGTGCTCGTCTTATCGAATCATTAACTGGCTTAAACTACACGACTGCACTCTTTATTTTTGCGTTTTCTGTATTAGTTTATGTCATCATCGGGGGCTTCCGTGCTGTTGCATTGACGGATGCGGTGCAAGGCTCGATTATGGTTATTGGAACGATCATTTTATTAATTGGGACAGTCATCGCTGGTGGAGGAATCGATAATATTATGGCCTCACTTGTCGCTGAGAACCCGAACCTTGTGTCTCCATTTGGAGCAGAAGGCGAATTAACGCCATTATACGTTTCTACATTTTGGATTTTGATAGGTATTGGAGTTGTGGGGCTCCCACAAATCGCAGTTCGTGCCATGAGCTATAAAGATTCAAGAAGCATGCATTTAGCTATTATCATTGGTACTATTGCCATAGGGACAATTATGTTTGGGATGCATCTAATTGGGGTTTTAGCAAGACCAGTACTGCCAGGGATTGAAATAGGGGATAAAGTGATGCCGCTACTGACATTAAAGGTTTTGCCGCCATTTTTAGCTGGCATTGTCTTAGCAGCACCAATGGCAGCAACGATGTCTACAGTGAACGCACTACTTATGCTTGTAAGCTCCACAGTAGTGAAAGATATTTACTTAAATTATATCAAACCAACAGCTAACGATACGGAAATTAAGCGTGCAAGCTTTATTGTCACAGCGGTTATCGGTTTAGTAGTCATCATTTTCGCACTTAATCCACCAGATTTATTAGTATGGCTTAATTTATTTGCTTTTGGCGGACTTGAGGCAGTCTTTATTTGGACTGTTGTATTAGGACTATATTGGAAAAAAGCCAATAAATATGGTGCGATTGTGTCGATGATTTCAGGTATGACCTTGTATATTATCATTGATCGTTTTTACCCTTCTGTCTTTGGTATGCATACCGTTACAATTCCAATTGTAGCATCCTTTTTCATTTTTGTTATTGTTAGCTTATTAACGAGTCATAAATTTAAAGAAGAAAAGTTGTTTATCTAACTAAGAAAACGCCGTAGAGAGTGAATATCTACGGCGTTTTATATTGCAGATGATAAGCGACGGAAAGAACCCCCGAAGTGACGGATAGACCCTCCGAAGTGACGGAAAGAACCCCCAAAGTGACGGATAGAATCACTGAAGCGACGGATAGAACCTTCGAAATGATGGATAGAACGTCCAAAGTCGTGGATAGAATCTCTGAATTGATGGATAGAACGTTCAAAGTGACGGAAAGAACCCTCCAAAATGCCGGATAGCCTCTCCGAATTAAAGGATAGAGCAAACAAAGTTTATAAACAAGCGAAAACGCCGTAAAGATAAAGTATCTACGGCGTTTTTTTAATGAAGAACTATGTAATCATAAGCATTTTTAGTTAGCAATGTAATCGTTACGATAATAAACAACACGCGAACAAAGCCGCTACCTTTTTTAATCGCAACACGCGAGCCTACCATTGCACCGCCAATTTGAGCTACCCCCATCAGTAGTCCATAGACATAATGAACGTGACCTAAGTAGGCGAACATTAAAAGGCCAGCAAAATTACTTGCTAAATTTAAAAATTTGGCATTTCCTGCTGCCTTTAAAAAATCGAAGCCGACTAGTAAAAAGCTAAAAATTAAAAATGAGCCAGTTCCAGGACCAAGAAACCCATCATAAAAACCGATGCTAAATAACAACAGCATAAATAGCAATAAACGGGGAAACGATAATTTTTTAACCGCAGCTACTGAACCCCAATCTTTTTTAAAAATTGTATAAACTGCAACACAAGCAAGCATAACGAGCATTATTGGTTTTAATAACTCAGGATTTATTAAATGAACGGTCCATGCCCCAAGTAGCGATCCAATAAAGGCTAGAGGAAAGTATTTGAGAACAGAACGAATTTCTAGCTGTCCGGAACGATAAAAGGAAATGGTTGATGTCAAAGAACCCATTGTGCCAGCAAGTTTATTGGTCGCAACTGCTGCTGCTGGATTTAAACCTGCAAACATTAAAGCTGGTAAGGCAATTAAGCCACCCCCTCCGACAACAGCATCCACAAAGGCTGCCAAAAAACCAAAAGAAATTAACAATATCACTAAATTTAAATCTACTTCAAATAGCATGTTTGCACCTCGTTAGATAGTTACTACTGAAATAGTAACTAATATTCAGGCAACTGTAAAGACTAATTTTTTTCGTTGGCTTATCGTTAAGACAATATTCTATAATATAGGAAATGGAGGGATCGAATGGTTGAATTAATCGCCCAATTAAAAGAACTGGGATTCACAGAATATGAAGCAAAAGCCTATACGGCACTCGTTCAAAATAGTCATGTTAGTGCCTATCAGGTAAGTAAAAACTCGGGTATCCCACGAGCAAGAATATATGACATACTTGATTTACTCGTTGAAAAAGGGTTAGTACTGAAAGAAGAAACTACAGATCAAACGACGTACTCTTCCATTCCTGTCGCTGTATTTTTACAACAAGTTCAGCAACGTTGGCAATCGAATTTCACGTCAATTAGTGATCAATTAGAAAAATTAGAGGTAAAAGAGCAGGAAGCGGAGCATAAGGTTGTCACGCTAAAAGGAAAAGAGGCAATCGTCAATTATTGTCAGTCATTATTAAAAAAAGCGGAGAAAAAAGTCATATTATCGATGTGGGAAGATATGTATGAAGCATTACGAGAAGATATTCATGAGGTGTCTGAGCATGTTCCAGTTCGTGGAATTACACTGTTTGTGGAGGAAAATGAGGCATCTATTGACCGGCACCGCATAACACAATATACGAGAAAATCTTCCACGCCTCATTGGTTTATTTTATCTGTAGATGGTCAGAAAATGATTTATGGCCACTCACCGTCAAATCAGGAAACGGCTTTTATTACAAATGACCCAGTTCATATTTATTTACTAGAGGATTATATATGGCATGACGTCCTTGTCAATCGACTGTTAAAGCGTGATGATAAGGAGCTTGAAGAATGGATTACTAAAGAACGTAAAGCATTTTTCTTGGAGTAAAGGCATTAAAAAAAGAATCTGCTCTAAGCAGATTCTTTTTTTTGTTAAACAGCGACTGTCGTCTTATGAATAAAATACTTTATCAACATTGTATTTAGCGCGGAATGTATTGATCGCGTAAGTTTCGTAAATTTCACGTTCCATTGGATCTTCTACTTCATACACTTCAATTTTGAAAATTTCATCACGATGATTTTTCAACGGTGAAACATTGTCCTCAAAATGCTTTTTAATACGTTGACGAATTTTACGTGCTTTACCGACAAATAATAGTTCGTTCTCTTCGTTATAGAATAAGAAAATACCACCGTTTTCACGCGTGATTTTATGGAAGTCGATAAAACCATGGTAAGGTGTGATTGGCACATCACCTGGCTTTAAATCTTGCTCGCGTTGGCGAATCACTAAATCTGGTTTTGGAAATTCAATTTTAATCAAACTTTTCACGTTCCTCTCTGTTACTAAAGGTATATGTTAACATAAGTACTGCATGTTTTCCATCAATTTCGCATTGTCGTAATTGCCGCTGTCGCGCAAAAAAGATTTGTAGCTGACGCTTCGCTTTCGCACAGAAAAGATTTGTAGCTGACGCTTCGCTTTCGCTAGATAAACAATGCGTCTCTCCAAGATTAGTGTTGAACAAATTACAAAATGCCATGCATGTTAATAACAAAATATTCTATGTATTATTGATATTCTTAATTGTTCATGTTACAATTCTTTTTAATTAAATAATCTTATCAAGAGAAGCTAAGGGATTTGGCCCGATGACGCTTCAGCAACCTCTAACAAAAGTTAGAAAGGTGCTAATTCCAGCAAAGGATTTGTCCTTTGAGAGATAAGAGTGAACGTGATAAAAATCCTTCTCATTCTATCTCAAATGGAATGAGGGGGATTTTTTAATTTTATCGTTTAATAATCGATTAAAGACTTTATGAACTTTGCGCAAGGCCGCGCATTGATACTAAGGCACAAATTGATGTTAGAAAGAGAGAAACAAAAGAGAGGGGAATGCAAGATGCCAATTAATATTCCGAAAAACTTACCAGCTGGAGAACATTTACGTGAGGAAAAAATCTTCGTAATGGAAGAGGACAGAGCGAAAACTCAGCAAATTCGTCCGTTAAATATATTAATTTTCAATCTAATGCCGGAAAAAGAGAAAACAGAACTGCAATTACTACGTTTACTTGGTAATACACCGTTACAAGTCAATATTACATTTTTAAATACAGCTACGCACGAATCGAAAAATGTCAGTAAATCACACTTACAGTTATTTTACACGACCTTTCATCAAATTCGCCATCGCCGCTATGATGGTATGATTATAACGGGAGCGCCAGTTGAAAAAATGGCTTTTGAGGACGTGAACTACTGGCAGGAAATTTCAGAAATTATGGATTGGTCCAAGAAAAATGTAACATCGGTCCTTCATATATGTTGGGGTGCACAGGCAGCGTTATATCATCATTACGGTATCGGCAAAATTGAGCTTCCTGCTAAATGCTCAGGTGTATATTCTCATGTCATTACGGATTTAACAGTGGATTTAGTACGTGGTTTCAGTGATTTATTTACAGCTCCACATTCTCGTTTTACATCTGTTTCTATTGAGGAAGTACGCAACCATCCTGATTTACGATTACTCTCTTATTCAGAAGATGCTGGTGTTTTTATTGTGCAATCTAAGGACAATAAAAATATCATGATTACCGGCCACCTTGAATATGATGCGACAACTTTAGCTGATGAATATAGTCGGGATGTCGCGAAAGGATTAGATATTAATGTACCAGTGAATTACTTCCCAAATGATGATCCAGGAAATGAACCAATTAATACGTGGCGTGCCCATACGCATTTATTATTCTCGAATTGGTTGAATTACTATGTTTATCAAGAAACACCATACGAATGGGATTTTGTTGATCAAATTGAATATCATATTTAATGCTGTTCAATAGCAATTGTAAAGAAAAAATGATGACCTTAATAACTTCAAGGTCATCATTTTTAACTTCATTATGTTATTAATTTTCCGACGAATCTTTATTTTTATCACTGTTTGGAGTATTTCCAGTATCGCTATCATTCTGTGTAGCACTGCCGGCATCGTTTTCACTTTTATTTTGAGTAGAATTTTCGCCATTACTGCTACTTTCACTTTGAGAAGCGTTTTCGTTATTGCTACTACTTTCACTTTGAGAAGCATTTCCGCTATTGCTGCTACTTTCATTTTGAGAAGCATTTCCGCCATTGCTGTTACTTTCATTTTGAGAAGTATTTTCGCTCTTGCAGTTACTTTCATTTTGAGTAGAATTTCCGCCATTACTGCTACTTTCACTTTGAGCAGAATTTTCGTTATTGTTACTAATTTCACTTTGAGAAGCATTTCCGCCATTACTGCTATTTTGACATTGAGCAGAATTTTCGCTATTGCTACTACTGTCACTTTGTGAGGCATTTTCGCTATTGCTACTACTATTACTTTGAGAAGCATTTCCGCTATTGCTGCTACTTTCATTTTGAGAAGTATTTTCGCTATTGCTACTAATTTCACTTTGAGAAGCATTTCCGCCATTGTTGCTACTTTGACTCTGAGAAGAATTTCCATTTTTGCTACTACTGTCACTTTGTGAGGCATTTTCGCTATTACTATTACTATCACTTTGAGAAGCATTTCCGTTATTACTACCACTTTCATTTTGTGTACTACTATTACATTGTGTAGTATTTTCTTGATTACCATTAATTTTGCGAATCTTCGCGATAAGTAGTAAAAATAATGGTAATAAAATCATGAAAATGAAGGAAAATATTGGCCATGTTTCTCTATTGTAAATATCTGAATGAATGTTATTAGGATGAACAATTTGTGAAAGTCCAAGGATAATCATGCCGAGTGGAAAAATGAGTGGTCGATGATTTTTGATTTTAAATAATTGTGCGATACCGATAACCGAAGCATAAAAATACATAAAAGTTCTAATATAAATTGATATAATCCACATGGCTGCCATAATAACTTCAATACGCTGCAAAAAATTCCCGATTGAAATTCGTTGAGCTAGTGAATAGCTAGGAAATGTCCTAGAAGCAGTATTTGCCGGACCTAGGACAAGGATAGATAGTGTGATGATCGTAATTAAGACAATCCCTCCAATAATTGTGCCAATGTAAAAACCTTTTTGTGCAGATTTTTGGACGTTAACTGCGGAAGGGAAAATCATTAATAATACAGCAAGCGGGAATGAAAAAAGACTTATAAATCGAATCATACTAAAGAATACTAATTTTTTTGGTGTTTCCATTATTGGCTGTAAATTTTCAATATGGATGGATGGTGAAATAAAAATTACAAAGAAAATAAAAATTAAAATAAATATTGGAAATAGTATTTCTGCAGAACGAGCAAAAACTTCAATTCCTAGAAATGCAGCATAAATAATGATAATACTGAACATAAATGCAAAGGCCATCGTAGGTGTTTCAGGCATTATTTCCGTTTTCATGAAAATTCCAATGAAATATAATAATTCACCAGCAGAAAGTAAGGATATAATAATAAAGCAAATTGTAGTAAATTTTCCGAAAAAACGACCTAATATCTTTTCATTAGCCTCTACAAATGTAAGGGTGGGTGTTCTATTTCCTAAAGCAACGAAAAGCTTTACGATGGGCAAACTTAAAACGACACCAATGATAGCTGCAATCCATGCATCTTGCTTTGCTTCGCTTGTTACACTTGCAGGGATAATTAAAATGGCTGTACCAATTGAAAAGAGAAGGGTAATGATCATAAATTGTCTTGAACTAATTATTTCTTTTTCCATCATGAACGATACCCCTTTTTACTTAACATAAAGTTGCCTTATTATTTTGTCAGGGAGATGATTAAATCTTTAATAGGTGAAAAAATAAAGGTAATAAAATCTAGTGGGCTCGGAATTTTGAGCTTTAATGAGACCCCAATATTTAATGCGGCGCTGATCAATAAAAAAATCGAAAAAATTACGATTGTTTTCGTTTCTTTATTTTTTTTCAATTTTGGAATGAAGGCAAAGGCTATAACAGCTGTAATGATTAGAATGAATATTGTCATAACCATGGCTTATTCTCCCTTCGACTTATTCACTAATGAGTTTTCCATCGTCCCTAATCCTTGTGTGTTCACATGTACTTCAACTTTAACTGGTAGCTCTTGAAATATGGTTAGCCATTCTTTTTTTATTTTTTTCCACTCTTTGGGATTTTTGCGGTGAAGTGCTGCACCAAATCCAAAAACATCAACCCGGTAATTTTGCTGAACTGTCTTGATAGTTTCTTCGATTCGTTTTTTAATAAGTTCTTCTGTTTTTTTATTGACGTATTTAATCGATTTTTCTTTAGTAAGGTCTATATTACATTCAACTTCTCCGACATTTTGGTTAACATCTATAACAACATTGATTTTAGGAGCTCCATTTTTAAATTCACCTTTTATTTTCGTCTTTGAATGTGTAATTTCTGTTGACAGCGTACCTCCCTTAGGGCAAGCAAGAATTTCAATTGTACTTTCTATTTTGTCCTTTATAAAACCTAGGCTTCTACTCTCATCTTCCGTCAAAAGCCCAATGAGTTTATCTTCTTTAAAAACAGCTAAGCCCGTATACTTCAATTGCACAGGAGATTTCGATCTTTTAACATTCATTTGCTCCATTCCAACATTTTTATCCCCCAGGATTTCGATAGCAGACATGACGATACTTGTTTCTTTGTTATTTAAAGTATTGATTAATTCATCAATTTTAATGGATTGGGTTGTACCCCAAGTTTTCTCTGACGTTTTAAGAGAATTTAGCATTTTATTAGCTGGTACTTTTTCGATAGGTGTTAATACATTTAAAACTTCTTCGGCAGTCGCGTCATGAGCAACGATGACATCGAAATCATTTCTGAATTCATGATCTCTTGAAATCAAATCTAATGGTTCACTAATTCCTTCTTTTGCCAATTCATCACCTAGTACAACTATTTGAAGATGAGAAAAATAAAGTTTTCTAGCTGTTACTGTTGTCATTTTTCTAATGGCCTCAAAGACCGTTGCACCTTTTGACTGATAGGTAATAACGGGTGATCGTCCCGAAGAAGGCTGTTTTGAGGAAATTTCACTAGGATCCACGACTTGGACAGTTATTTCAAATTCATTATCTACTTTATCTATTCCTAGTCCTACGACAATTGCTAATTCATTGAGTTCACGCTTACTCCAGCAACCACTTAAAAGTAAAGTAAGAATCATTAGTAAACATATTGCCTTAAATTTTGCCATAGTGCATTCCTCGTTTACACATTCGTTTGATTCCTTTTTTTCGTATTAAAATATTTATGACCTCTGACAGTATTTTTTTGACTAATTAAGCGTGGTCGAGTCAATAAAGCTCTACGCGGGAACAACACTAGTGCATCTTTTTGATCCTTTAGAATTAACGGACCGAATGGACTTAAATATGGAACACCGAAAGTTCGTAGGCTGCATAAGTGTAGGACGATGATCATAAGGCCAAACATTACACCAAACAATCCAACGATTGCTGCTACAATCATTAATGGGAAACGAAGAGCACGAACTGTATTGGATAAGCCATAAGCAGGGAACAAGAAGCTACAAATGGCTGTTAATGCCACAATAATGACCATTACGGCTGATACAACTCCTGCTTCTACGGCAGCTTGACCGATCACTAATGTTCCAACAATGGATACGGCTGGTCCAATGGTTCTTGGCATTCGAAGACCTGCTTCTCTTAACACCTCAAAGGCAATCTCCATGATGAGTGCCTCGACAACGGCAGGGAAGGGGACGCCTTCTCGTTGAGATGCAATACTTATTAGCATAGGAGTTGGAAGCATTTCTTGATGGAAGGTGGTGATCGCTACGTAAAGCGATGGCGCCACCAGGGCTAAGCCAATTCCAAAAAATCTCAATAAGCGTACAAGAGAGCTAATCATCCAATGCTGATAATAATCTTCAGCAGACTGTAAAAAGGATGTAAATAAGGCCGGTACAATTAGGACAAACGGTGAACCATCCACTAAAATAGCAATTTTACCGTCTAATAGTTCACCAGCAATAACATCTGGCCGTTCCGAATTATAAACAGTAGGGAATATCGTGTGTTTAGAATCTTGAATAAAATCTTCGATGTAGCCGCTTTCTAAAATACCATCAATATTAATACGATCTAATCGGGCAAGAACCTCTGCTACTATTTTGTCATTTGCAATGCCATTTACATACATAACAGCAACTTCCGTTTTTGTTACTTCACCGACAATCCGGGACTTAATCCAGAGATTTGGACTTTTAATTTTTCGACGGATCAGGGCCGTGTTAGTACGTAACGTTTCCGTAAAGGCTTCCCTTGGACCTCTAATGACCGATTCTGTTGATGGCTCCATAACGGCTCTATCTTTTGCACCTTTTGTACTTGTCACGATACCAGTTGAAGATTCATCTAATAAGATGACCGTATCACCATTCAAAATAGAATTGTACAGTGCTGAAAAATTGAAAATATCATTAACATCGCCGACTGTTAAACAAGAATCTCTTAAATATCGAATAATTTTTTCTATTTCTGAATCCTGATTATCTTCAATTTCAAGCATTAGTTTATCAATCACAGCATTAGAAATGCTTATTTTATCGGATAAGCCATCTACATAGATAATCGCTAGCGTATATTTTTCAGCTTTTCCAATGGTAATTTCTCGTATAACAAGGTCATTACTATTCCCGAGTGTGTTTTTAATCATCTTCAAATTTTGAGAAAGAGAAGTATATAGTTGGTCGTTGTTTTGGGAGGTATCACTAATTTTTGAAATAGACATTTTCTTTCCTCCTCAAGATGTACATAACTATAGAATGTACAACTTTGAGAGAAGATAAACCAAGGTTGGAATTGCATTCAAATAAAAAAGCAGTGTTCCCTTCGCATAAACGAAAGGAAACACTGCTTTATTTTTTATACTCATATTTTAATTCGTCATTTGTAGCATCCACATCTACATATAAATTGTGATCATTGAAAAACCATATATCTTTTTCATCAATATAGTAGGTAACATCGTCAATCACTGTCTTCACACCAATTTCGATTGGTTCTTCACGTGTCATACCAAGAGAAAAGCCTTCGTGAAAAGGACTGGAACCACCATATCTTGCATAAAAACGAATAGTATCTCCGGATCCTACTTCCATTTCATTTTTAAACCATTGCAGAGCTTCATCTGTTAGTGCGATATTCATTAGAATACTCCTCTCTTCGTTACAGCCATTTCACCTTTGGTTCGGTACCATTTTTAATGCGGACAATATTCGCTCGGTGACGATAAATGATAAAAGTAAATAAACATGCTACTAAAATACTTAACGCAAAATCACCTGTAACAAAATAATAAACGATTGAATAAATAAGTGCTACTAAAGCGGCAATCATGGAAGTTAAGCTGACCATTTTCGTTATTTTTAATGTTATAATAAAAGCAATAAATAATAAGACAAATAGAGGCCATGAATATCCTAACAGCACTCCTGCTGATGTTGCCACAGCTTTACCTCCACGGAAACCTGCAAAGATAGGGAACATATGACCAATCACCGCTACAAGACCAAGAATTAATGAGTGAATGGATACTTCAGAGAAGACAGGAAGAGCTGCGAGTAATACGGCTGCTGTACCTTTTAAAACATCCATAATCGTTACTACTATTCCTGCTTTTTTTCCTAAAATACGGAATGTATTCGTCGCACCTAAATTACCGCTCCCATGTTCACGTATATCTGTTTTATAAAAAATTTTGCCTATCCATAATCCAGAAGGTATAGAGCCGATTAAATACGCACATAAAATAATAATAAGTCCATTTAGCATAGCTGGACTCCTTTCCCATATACCATCACTTGGTACTAATAATATGTATCAAATATTTTACACTTTTTCTCTACAATCTACAATGTCATGAAGGAGATTTCCTTGTGTATCTTGAATTCAATACAAAAGATAGCTATTTTTCAAGGGTTTTTAGATGTATATTGAATTTAGCTTAGGCTATTTGACACGAGTCATACAATCAGCTTGAAAGCCCTTTTTAAAAATATAGGTAAAATGGCAATTTTGTCAATCACTCATTCCTTTGGTAGAATAGAAGTCTATCTTTAATTTCTAGAATAACAACAGAAGAAATCCATTTTCTTATATTTATTAATGTACCTGTATATTTTTCAGTGGATATTCAAATGCTTCTGTATGGAAAGATTAAAGCCTCAGCGATAAGAGATATGATCAGAAGTTAGCCATATGTTGTTTAATTTTTGCAACTAATGTTTACTGTACTGCGTTTAAGGGAATAGGATAGTAGTTGATACATAATTAAGCAACTATTGCAACTTTCTCTTCCGGTAAAAAGCTCAAAACGACAAAGCTGTGAGGAAATTTTAAAAATTTATTGGGCCTGTCACTAGCTATTGACAGGAAATGCTATTATTATTAGGAAGAGAACATAAATAGAACATGCGTTTGTTTTTTGGAGGGGAATTTTTTGGCGAATAAACAGTCACCAAGCGTCTATAATGATGACGCCATTCAAGTATTAGAAGGATTAGAAGCGGTACGAAAACGACCCGGCATGTATATCGGTTCTACAGATGGCCGTGGACTTCATCACCTAGTATATGAAATCGTAGATAATGCGGTAGATGAAGCACTGGCTGGCTTTGGTTCTCATATCATTGTCCATATTCATAAAGATCAAAGTATCAGCGTTCGAGACTTCGGCCGTGGAATGCCAACAGGTATGCATAAGATGGGTAAACCAACTCCTGAAATTATCTTTACCGTCCTACATGCAGGTGGTAAATTCGGACAAGGCGGCTATAAAACGAGCGGTGGCTTACATGGTGTAGGTTCTTCAGTTGTTAATGCGTTATCGTCTTTTTTAGAAGTAACGATTCACCGCGACGGTAAAAAGTATCGCCAACGTTTTGAAAACGGTGGCCATCCTGTGACCACGCTTGAAGAAATTGGACAAACAAAGCAGACAGGAACACTTGTCCATTTCCTACCAGATGACACAATTTTCTCTGTGACAAAATACAATTATGATACGCTTGCAGAACGTTTACGTGAGTCAGCATTTTTATTAAAAGGCTTAAAAATTGAGTTAATTGATGAACGCGAGGAAGGCAAAAGTGATGTTTTCTTTTATGAGAACGGCATTGAAGCTTTCGTTGCGTATTTGAATGAGGAGAAAGATGTACTCCATCCTGTAAAATATGTAGAAGGCATTCAAGACGATATTGAAGTAGAGTTCGCCTTCCAGTACAACGACGGCTATTCAGAAACAATCCTATCATTCGTTAACAATGTTCGTACGCGAGATGGCGGGACACATGAAACAGGCGCCAAAGCAGCGTTAACACGTGTTTTCAATGAATATGCTCGAAAAATTGGTCTGTTAAAAGAAAAAGATAAAAATCTTGAAGGGACAGATATTCGAGAGGGCTTAGCGGCGATTGTTTCTGTTCGTATACCAGAGCATTTACTACAATTCGAGGGTCAAACGAAGGGTAAGCTAGGGACGAGTGAGGCACGTTCAGCAGTAGATAGTGTCGTTTCAGAGCAAATTTTATATGTGCTTGAGGAAAACGCTGAATTATCTGCGTCTCTTGTGCGAAAAGCTATTCGTGCGCAGCAAGTACGTGAAGCGGCTCGTAAAGCGCGTGAAGATGCACGAAACGGCAAGAAAAGCAAAAAAAGCAGTACGATTCTTTCTGGAAAATTAACACCTGCACAATCTCGAAATGCGGCGAAAAACGAGCTGTATTTAGTCGAAGGTGACTCTGCAGGAGGCTCTGCAAAACAAGGGCGAGATCGTACGTTCCAAGCGATTTTACCATTGCGCGGTAAAGTTATTAATACGGAAAAAGCAAAGCTTCAGGATATTATGAAAAACGAGGAGATTTCAACGATTATCCATGCCATTGGTGCTGGCGTTGGAACAGATTTCTCTGTAGAGGATTCAGCCTATGATAAAGTCGTTATTATGACCGATGCCGATACAGATGGAGCGCATATTCAAGTGCTGCTACTAACGTTCTTCTATCGTTATATGCGACCATTAATTGAAGCTGGAAAGGTATTTATCGCATTACCACCTCTTTATAAAGTATCAAAGGGTACTGGTAAAAAAGAAGTGCTTGAATATGCTTGGACCGAAAACGATTTACAACAGGCGATTAAAAAAGTTGGAAAGGGTTACATATTACAGCGCTATAAAGGGCTTGGTGAGATGAATGCTGACCAGCTGTGGGATACGACAATGAACCCTGAAACGCGTACATTAATTCGTGTAACAATCGAGGATGGTGCACGTGCTGAAAGACGTGTGACAACATTAATGGGCGATAAAGTAGAACCACGTCGTAAATGGATCGAAGCTAATGTAGACTTCGGTATGGAGGATGATTCGAATATTTTAGACAATGAATTCATCCAACAAGAGGAGGACCAAGCATGAGTAGTACGGAAAAGTTTCAAGATTTACCTTTAGAAGAAGTAATGGGTGACCGCTTTGGTCGCTATAGTAAATATATTATTCAAGACCGCGCGTTGCCTGATGCACGTGACGGTCTTAAGCCTGTGCAACGACGTATTTTATATGCGATGTTTACAGAGGGCAATACGAACGAAAAACCATTTCGTAAATCAGCAAAAACAGTCGGTAATGTAATTGGTAACTATCATCCGCATGGTGATAGCTCGGTATATGAAGCAATGGTCCGCATGAGTCAGGATTGGAAGGCGCGCCATATGCTCATTGAAATGCATGGTAATAATGGCTCTGTTGATGGTGACCCACCGGCAGCGATGCGTTATACAGAGGCAAGACTTTCTGCGATTGCAGCGGAGATGCTACGAGATATTGGTAAGGAAACCGTAGAATTTGTGCCAAACTTTGATGATCAGGATATGGAGCCAACTGTTTTACCTGCTCGTTTCCCAAATTTACTAGTAAACGGCTCTACAGGTATTTCAGCTGGTTATGCCACAGACATCCCTCCTCACGCACTAGATGAGGTGCTAGACGGTGTTCTTATGCGCTTAGATAACCCAAATACCACTGTTGATGAATTAATGACCGTTATTAAAGGACCTGATTTCCCAACTGGTGGTATTATTCAAGGTGTCGATGGCATTAAAAAAGCGTATGAGACAGGACGAGGCAAAATCATTGTCCGTGCTCAAGCAGTCATTGAGCCAATTAAAGGTGGAAAAGAGCAAATCGTTATTACGGAATTGCCGTATGATGTTAATAAAGCAAATCTAGTAAAGAAAATTGATGAGCAGCGTGTGGATAAACGACTTGAAGGAATTGCGGAAATTCGTGATGAATCGGATCGTACAGGCTTACGTGTTGTTATTGAGTTGAAAAAAGATGTTCCTGGGCAAGGTATTTTATATTACTTGTTCAAAACAACTGATTTACAAGTAGCTTATAATTTTAATATGATTGCGATCTATAATCGTCGTCCGACAATGATGACATTACCGTTATTACTGGATTCTTATATTGCCCATCAAAAGGAAGTTGTGACGAACCGCTCCATCTATGATTTGCAAAAGGCTAAAGATCGTTCGCATATTGTTGAAGGCTTGATTAAGGCGCTGTCCATTTTAGATGAAGTTATTGCAACGATTCGTTCTTCAAATGATAAACGAGATGCGAAAACGAATTTACAGGTTAAGTTTGACTTTACAGAAGTGCAATCAGAGGCAATTGTTAGCCTGCAATTATACCGTTTAACAAATACAGATATAACGGAGCTTCGCAATGAACAGGACGAATTAAATAAACTCATTGCCAAGCTTGAAGGTATTCTTAATAGTGAAGCAAAACTTGTACGTGTCATTAAACAAGAATTGCTCGACATTAAAAAGCGCTTTACAGAACCACGTCGTTCGAAAATTGAACAAGAAATTGAAGAAATCAAAATTACATTAGATGTCCTTGTCCCAAGTGAAGAAGTCGTAGTGACTGTCACAAAGGATGGCTATATTAAGCGTACATCTACACGTTCGCATGCAGCCTCGAATGGTCAGGATTTTGCGATGAAGGATTCCGATTATTTATTGTATGAAGCAAACTTAAATACGCAGCATCATCTACTGCTATTCACTAATCGAGGCAATTATATTTATCAGCCTGTCCATGAGCTACCAGATATTCGTTGGAAGGATCTTGGTCAGCATATTTCAAGTATTGTGCCGACTGGAGAAGATGAATCTATTATTGCTGTGTACGGTTTTGAGACATTCGAACAGGCGAATACGTATATCTTAACGGCTACAAAAGATGGCCAAATTAAACGCTCATCTCTAGCAGATTATGCCGTAACACGTTATTCGAAGCCAATTAAAACGATGAATGTCAAGTCAGGCGATGAAATGATATTTGCGGATTTCGTGACAGACGAAGCCGAATTATTATTAACGACAGATACAGCCTATGCAATCCGCTTCCCAATGGAGGAATTACCAGTAACAGGCGTAAAAACAGGCGGCGTCAAAGGGATTACACTGAAAGAAGGAGAAGCCTTAGTCGGTGTCAATGTCTTACAGCCTAGTGATACTGAATATGTTGTGATTGTGACACAGCGTGGCGCTGTGAAGAAAATGAATGTAGCCGAGGTAGAGTTAACTAGTCGTGCGAAACGCGGCTTAAAAGTGTTAACAGAGTTAAAAGCGAATCCACATCGTATCGTGGATGTAGTCAAGGCTACTAATGACGAACAGCTGATCATCGAAACAGAAAAAGGTGTGCAAGAGATTATTGATGTCCAAGCATTGACTCGAGCAGATCGCCATTCAAACGGCTCCTTTAAAGTGGATATCGCGACAGACGGTGCTATTTCACATGTATTAACGGCCAAAAAAGAAGAAAAATAAAAATAATTTTCTAGCCCATGCTCTTTTTGAGAGCTGGGCTTTTTTATGTATCATTGTTAATTTTGTTGCTTTCAATCTACGTAGAAAAGGATATTAGAATCAGTGGGGTATACTGCAACGAAAAAAACGATTGATATTCTTCTAGTTGTTAAAGAAAAGAAAGTGGCTGGGACGTAAGTATATTTTCAAATCAAAAAAATTTTTACATCAGAAAAGCGCGAGAAATCAACATTTTAAAATTGATTTCTCGCGCTTTTTAAGGTTTTGACTTCTCATTACGCTATTTTTCAGGTTTAATATAAGGAACGATTTGTGCAGTTGCGCCTACTGAAGCACCACGGATAAAATCTTGATTCTCTAAGGCTTTAAAATTAGTTGTTTTGCCAGTGAGCATTACCCCTAAAATTTCCACTTCATCAAACTGTTTATTTTTATTTGAATTTAAAAACTCCTGGATTGTTTCGTTATTTTCATTTGCATCATATGCTTTAAGTGAATCAATAAAGCCTTCGTAGGTCTCTCTCGGTGAATCGGATGGATCAAATCCATAAACCTCTACACCAGCAGGTCCTTTACTTTCATCCATAATTGGTGATGCCATATACAACCATACAATGTTTAGATTGCTAGGAATCTTCCCTTGTATTTCTTTTAATGTATAAGGTTTGTTAAAAGATACGGCAACTTCTGCAACGTGATTCTCCATTTGCGAAATTTCACCTAGTTCGTTTTGTACACCGTCATGGTATTTTTTTATGGATGGGTGATAAAATGTCGCAAATTTAGTCTTTGTCTGTTTATCGTACTCATAGAACTCTGTATCAGACCAATAAAATCCTGGTGTTAACTCGTTCTTGTCAATTTTGCCTCGAAACCATCCAAATGAACTTGTAAGTGTGCTCCATTGAACTACATAACCGTTAATATTCTTAGAACGGTTTGTGATAATGTTTCCACCAAACATTGATGAATTACTTACCGTTACTTGAGAGTCGACTTGAATATTAGGTTCTGCAATGTCATTATGTAAAAAAAGATGTTCTTTAAGTCTTTTAGAACTTTCCGTTGCAAAGTAGGAACCAGTTTTATAAAAGACGGGTAAGAGAATTAATATTACAATAATTGAAGTGATGATAATTTTTAGTAGTTGTTTTCGTTTAGCCTTTTTTAAAGCGTTATTTAACGAAGTTTCCATTCATGTTTACCTCCTATTTTTGAGTGAATAAATTTACGTGCACGATATAATTTTTGCTTGACGCTATCTACTTGAATATCCAACAAAGTAGCAATTTCTTCATATGAAAAATCATAGTAATACTTTAAAAAGAATATTTCTTTATATTCTTTTTTAATGTCTTTTAACAAATAGAAAATTTCATCCTTATTTAGCAATGTCTCAAAATGATAATCGGTGTGTTGGAGCTTTGAATATATTTCCTCAGTGATGTAAATGTTTTTCTGCTCCTTTTTCCTTTTCAAGTCAATATATTGATTAAGTGAAACTCTAAAAAACCATGGGCGTATATTGCTTTCTGTGAGGCTATCTAACAACGTATAAATTTTATAATAGGTGGTTTGAATTATATCTTCCGCATCCTCTTTTTTGGCTCCTTTCGCTAGTAATAGATTGAACACTTCCTCTCCTAAATGGATTAGATAGGAGGTTAGTTCATTTTCTTTTTTCATTGCTGATCCTCCTTACTCTTATACAACGAATGAGTGATCACAAATGTATACACTTAATTATAAAGTTTATTTTGGGATAAGGGCTATGTCTGACATTGCTTTCTGAAATGACATGACAATATAATGCTTTAACATGAAAGAGACCCTTGTCATTTACAGATAGATATGGGTATAATAATCACGAAAAGTTCATATGGAAAGAATGTAGGGGGGCTGGTAGTTGCCAGCTGAGATTGTGTCCGATAGACGCTGACCCTTTGAACCTGATTTGGCTCGTACCAGCGTAGGGAACATCTATTCAAAAAAAGAAAATTTTTGATACTGATTGTAAAACGTCTGGGAGGAATTCCTAGGCGTTTTTTATGTTACAAGAATTGTTGTATGCACAAAGCTTAGGTGCAGACATACCGTGAATACGCTTTCTTCTGGTTACACATTCATTCATGAACACTTTCAAATTACTTACTGGGAGGATTCAGCATGAAAAAATGGTTATTGATCCTGTTGGCTGCGCTTTTAACATTAGTGGGCTGTAGTGAAAAGGAGGATAAAAAGGATACTAAGGAATTAACAAAAGTCTCGGTAGTTCTTGACTGGACACCGAACACAAATCACACAGGTTTATATGTAGCGAAAAAACTTGGCTACTTTAAGGAACAGGGCTTAGATGTTGATATTTTATTACCTGGTGAAGCAGGTGCAGATCAGCTTGTGGCGTCTGGTAAGGCTCAGTTTGGTGTAAGCTATCAGGAAGGGATTACACAGGCACGTGTGCAAGATGTACCTTTAGTATCGATCGCAGCGATTATTCAACATAATACTTCTGGCTTCGCATCCATTGCATCAAAAGGCATTACGTCACCTAAGGATTTTGAAGGTAAAACATACGGTGGCTGGGGTGCACCGCTTGAACAAGCAGTACTACAATCACTTATGCAAACAGAAAATGCGGATATTAATAAGTTAGATATCGTCAATGCAGGCGATATCGATTTCTTCACAATGATGAAAAAAGATATTGATTTTGCGTGGATTTATTATGCAGTGACAGGTATTGAAGCAGAACTTCGTGGCGAAAAGCTGAACATGCTTTATTTAACAGATTATAGTGATCTGTTAGATTATTACACACCTGTACTTGCTACAAACGAAAAAATGATTAAGGATGATCCTAAGACAGTCAAAGCATTTGTCGCTGCTGCAGCAAAGGGCTATGAATATGCGATAAATCACCCAAGTGAGGCAGCTGATATTTTACTAGAAGCGGTACCTGATTTAGATAAAGACCTTGTGCATAAAGGTCAGGAGTGGCTAGCAGATAAGTATCAAGATGACGCTCCTCAATGGGGCGAGCAAAAACTTACTGTTTGGGAAAACTACGCGAAATGGATGGAAAGCAACAAAGTTTTAGAGGGCGAATTTAACGCAGAACAAGCATTTACAAATGACTTTTTACCAAAAAAGGAGACAAAGTAATATGGCAAACTCATTAATAAGTGTACAAATTATCCCGAAAACTGAAAAATATGAAGATGTGATCCCATTTGTCGATGCAGCGATTGCGGTTATTGATGCATCAGGGGTGAAATATGAAGTTCACCCACTAGAAACAACAATGGAAGGTGAACTATCGACTTTGCTACTAATCATTGAAAAAATGAATGACAAAATGATTGAGCTTGGTGCTATTAATGTGATTACGCAAGTGAAAATTTTATATCAGCCAACTGGTATTACAATGGGAACCTTAACGGAAAAATATCAGTGATGAAGCAAGCAATAAAACAAGGAAGGACGATATTTTTTATCGCCTTCCTCTTATTCATATGGGAACTAATTGTCCGCTTTGCAGACGTTCCACATTGGCTATTGCCCGCGCCAAGTGCCATTTTGATGGAGGGCTTTCAATCGTATGACACGTTTGTGCCGCATGCTTTAGCAACTGTTCAATTAGCACTTCTAGGCCTTGCCATTGGGATATTGTGTGGGCTAACGGTTGCCGTGTTATTACATCGTTTTACGTTTATTCGGGAGCTATTTTATCCTATTCTCATTATGTCACAGAATGTCCCTGTGCTCGTCCTAGCACCGTTATTAATCATCTGGTTTGGGTTTGGTTTATTGCCAAAGCTTATTATTATTTGTCTCGTGTGCTTTTTCCCCATTGTTATTTCGGCAATGGATGGCTTTCGTCAAACCTCACCTGAGCTGAAGCATTATTTTAAGATGATTGGTGCAACGAAAGCACAAACATTTTGGAAGCTTGAATGGCCCTATGCGTATCCAGCGATTTTTTCAGGCATTAAGATTGCGGCAACCTATAGCGTTATGGGGGCTGTTATTGCTGAATGGCTAGGAGCGAAAAAGGGGATAGGTGTCTATATGACATTGGCACAATCTTCATTTCGAACAGATCGTGTGTTTGTAGCGATTTTTGCCATTATATTTTTAAGTTTACTATTATTTAGCGGTATTCGAGTATTGGAAAAGCTAGTTGTGAAGGGGAGAGGGCTACATGCTAAGTATTCAAAACATTGATAAATCCTTTGATTCCCTTCCGGTCATTCGTAATTTATCTTTTGAGGTAAAGGACGGGGAATTTGTTGCGATCATCGGTCCGTCAGGAAGTGGAAAAAGCACGCTCTTTCAATTAATTGGTGGTGTTTCTTCTATTGATAAGGGAGCTATCTTATTAAACGGCACAGATATCCAGCAAAAAAGAGGAACGATCGGCTATATGCCTCAGCAGCCATGCTTATTACCATGGCGTACAATCGTAGAAAATGTCACGATTGTCGAGGAGCTTCACCATAAACCAAATGTGAAACTTGCCAAGGAGTGGTTAGACAAAGTGGGGCTTGCTTCATTTGAAAATGCCTATCCAAATGAGTTGTCAGGCGGTATGCAACAGCGAGTATCGTTTATACGTGCAATTGTCAGTAATAAGCCCATTCTATGTTTAGATGAGCCGTTTTCTGCGCTTGATGAGTTTACAAGGCTTGAAATGCAGGCGTGGCTTTTATCGATATGGGAGAAAGATCGAAAATCTATATTGTTCGTTACACATAGTATTGAGGAAGCTCTCTTTTTAGCTGATCGTATCATTGTACTCACGAAACGGCCAGCTACAATTAAAAAGGAAGTGATTGTACCTTTTGCAAGGCCGCGACAAGAAGAAATTAGACATTCGGCAACATTTACGGCATTAAAACAACAGTTATTCACGTATTTAAAAGAAGAAAAGGATGAGGCGAATGTTGATTGATGCACATATTCATTTAGATCAGTATAAGGAAAACGATATACCAGCTTTGTTAGAGGAAGCTGAACATGTGATTGCCGTTAGCATGAACCTTCAATCGTGTGAGAAAACGTTGATGTTGTCGAAAGCCTATACAAAGGTAAAGGCAGCGTTTGGCTTTCATCCTGAACAAGCTTTACCTAGTAAAGTGGAGGAAGATGCTTTATTCGATTGGATACACCAACATGCTCATGAAATGGTGGCAATTGGCGAGGTAGGGTTACCTTATTATTTGAGGCAGGAGAAGGCGATTGATGAGCGTCCTTATGAAGCACTGTTAGAACGTTTTATTGTGTTGGCAAAGGAATTAAATAAACCAATTGTTTTACACGCAGTTTATGAGGATGCGGCTATTGCTTGTAATTTACTTGAAAAACATCATGTAACGAAAGCTCATTTTCATTGGTTTAAAGGCGATGAGGAAGTGATTGAACGGATGATTCATAATGGGTATTTTATTTCCGTTACGCCTGATTGTACGTATGAGCGGGAGATTCAACAGCTTATAAAAAAATATCCAATCGAGCTGATGATGGTAGAAACAGATGGACCATGGCCGTTCGAAGGTCCTTTTGATAATAAACGAACGTCTCCTTGGATGATGGATCATTCCATTGAGGTTATTGCTTCAATCAAGGGGCTTACAACACAGGAAGCGGCACACATCCTCACAAGAAATACGACAACATTTTATAATTTATAACAAATAACACAGCTGTTCTCTTAAAGATATTTATAGAAGTCTATATTGGAGGGCTTTATCGATTGATGGAGTATGCTAAAACAGAAACATGGCTTCGCTTCAGGAAGTTAATGAAGAAAACTAAATGAGTATTTATATCAGGATTATCAAAATGAATTATTAGTTATATGGAATTGGTCATTTTTCCAGCTAGATATTTTGATTTCAGCTACTGGCTTTATAAGTCTCTACCTAATTAGAAGAAAAAATGAAAAATGGAAATCATTTGCCTTTTGCTCTGATTATTCCAAAACTAATTACTTATAACCATCAAGATATTCCATTAGAAACAAAACACAACCACTAATAATCCTCAGAGTGGTTGTGTTTTTTATACTTTGTAAATTTTTGTTCAATGCTTTCTTTTTTAGTTTTTGTCACCCGTTCATGTGTACTAAAAGGGGAGACTTGGCGATTTTTTTCAACATCCTTCCCTTTAGTGCGCTTTACATGCATGCGCTTCTTTTTTGCTTTTGATTGCGTCATTATCATTACCTCCAATTGTTATTGTGAATATACCATAATGTGGGGTTGATTTTCGTTCCGACTGTTGCTTATATACAAGATGTACGTTTTAACAAATGTTATCCTTAACTTTTGGTGATGAGCCAAGAAAAAGTAAAACCTCGTAAGTATGTAACTTACGAGGTGGTTGTCATATTATTAGTGAGATACGTCCTGTACAGAAATACCTGTGTTTGCTTTAACATCCACTTCACGATATTTCGCATCGTTTGTTTCTTTAGAAAGTAATGTTCCAATGAAACCACCAAGGAAGCCAAGTGGCACAGAGATTAAAGCTGGGTTTGTTAACATAATTAACGGCTCACCAACGAAAATTGCTTTTCCTTCAACTGGATTCCAGAGGTTTGGTGAAACTGCAACGAGTACTAAAGCAGAGATTAAACCTGTTAACATCGCCGTTACAGCACCAGCTGTATTAAAGCGTTTCCAGTAGATTGTATAGATGATTACAGGTAGGTTGGCTGAACCTGCAATACAGAATGCAAGTGATACTAAGAACGCTACGTTTAATGTTTGTGCACCAAGCGCTAAAAGAATTGAAATAATAGCGATTGTGATTGAACCGATACGAGCTGCAAGTACTTGCTCTTTCTCTGTAATTTTACCTTTTTTAATGATTTGACCGTAAATATCATGTGATAGGGCAGATGCGCCAGAAAGTACAAGACCAGCTACTACCGCTAAGATTGTTGCGAAAGCTACTGCACACACAAATGAGAATAGGATATCGCCACCGAGTGCTTCTGCAAGAAGTGGAGCAGCCATGTTACCAGCAGCGTTTGCAGAAATAATCTCTTCTTTACCAACGAATTTAGCTGCGCCGAAGCCCAAGAAGATAGTAAGTACGTAGAAGATACCTACGATCCAAGTAGCCCAAATAACTGAGGAACGAGCAGTTTTCGCATCTTTTACTGTAAAGAAGCGCATTAGGATATGCGGAAGACCAGCTGTACCTAATACTAAAGCGATTAACATTGAAATAGTATCAATACCATTTGTATATTTAAGACCTGGATTCAGATAAGCTGCACCGCTATCAGTAGCAGTTCCCATTTCTTTAAACATCGTTGTAATGCTAAAGCCGAACTCTTTTAATACTAAGAATGAAATAATGACAGTACCTAACATTAAAAGACAAGCTTTAATAATTTGTACCCAAGATGTTGCAGTCATACCACCGAATAGTACGTAAGTTGTCATCATAACGCCTACGATTAAAACCGCAATCCAATAATCGATTCCTAAAAGTAATTGAATAAGTGCTCCTGCACCAACTAGTTGTGCAATCATGTAGAATAATACAATTGTAATAGTGCTTAAAGCTGCTGTACCACGAACTTTAGAGCTATTGAAACGCGCTGTGATCATGTCAGCTAATGTAAATTTACCAAGATTACGTAATGGCTCAGCAACGATGTATAACACCACTAAGTAAGCTACTAAATAACCAATAGAGAAGAAGAACCCATCAAATCCAAATAATGCAACTGCTCCGGCAATCCCTAAGAAAGAGGCTGCTGATAAGTAGTCACCAGCGATGGCTAGTCCATTTTGCCAGCCTGTTAATCCACCGCCTGCAGTATAGAAATCACTTGCAGAAGAAGTTCGTTTAGATGCCCACCATGTAATAACTAATGTTAAACCAACAATGGCTACGAAGAAGAATATGGCTGTAAAACTCATCCCGTTAGTCATCGGCGGCCACCTCCGTTCTCGTATTCGGCGATAATCGCCTTTGCCTCTTTATCAAAGTTGTTCGCTTTTGCTACATATAAGTGACATAACCCCCAAGTCATGATGAATAATCCTGCTGAATATACCCACACCCAAGTAATTTCCCCAAATGCCTTTTGGTGTAGTACTGTCGTGTACGAAGTAAGAATTGGTAGCAACATATATGCTGCTAAAAAGATTGCAGTCATTGACCAAAGAAATGAATTCTTTTTTCGTACAAGTGCTTTAAATGATTCTTGATTTGCAATTGCATCATAGTCAATCACGACGCCCTTGTTTGCTTGATTGTTCGCCATTAACATTCCCCATTTTGTGTTTATTTTTACTGCTTAAAGACTTAATTTCGCTAGTTTAGTGAATTCACATCTTCATTTTATGAGAGAGTTCACAAAATTGCAATACATTTCAGAAAAATTATGAAAAAATAATTTTCAGAAAAATAGTCTTGAAAGAGAATATACATGACAAAGCCAAAAAAATAGGATGTTTCAGAAAATTCAGATAAATATATAAAGTAAGGTCAAGTCTGGATTTCTGATCGGAAAATAAGGTTAAAATTAGAAAAAAGAATTGTTTTTCCCCAAAAAAATAAACACTATTTACTTAGTGAAAATTGGTTTTTTTCTGTTTTTTGGAAAGGGAATAGTATTGTTCAATAAGTAAATTAGCAAATTTTTTGTAATAAAAATCAAAAAACCCGATAGAAAATCGAGTTTTTGACTTGATATTTTTATTAAGATGAATAGGAAGATTGATAGATATTTTTGCAATAATTTGGATTGTAAAAATCCATCAATGAGAAATATCAGAAACAGACACACCTGTATTTGCTTTAACGCGAATTTCCTTATAAATACGATCTGCTTCTTCCTGTGGTACTTTGCTAGAAGATAGCACAGAGCCTAAGTAACCTGCGATAAAGCCAAGTGGAATCGTAATGACTGCTGGGACTGCTAAAGGTACGATAGGATTGCCAACGAAGATAGCTGCACCTTCAACAGGACTCCATACATTCGGTCCCATTGCACCTAACACTAAGCATGATACTAAACCAGTCACCATGGCTGCTATAGCACCTGTTGAATTGAATTTTTTCCAGTATATTGTGTAAAGAATAACTGGTAAATTTGCTGAAGCTCCGATACAAAATGCAAAGGATACTAAGAATGATACATTCAAGTTTTGCGCAAATAACGCAAGGATAATGGATACAATGGCAATAGAAATAGAGCCAGTCCGAGCTGCTACAACTTGTTGCTTTTCTGTTAATTTACCGTCTTTAATGATTTCACCATAAATGTCATGGGAAATGGCAGAAGCTCCTGTTAAAACTAAGCCCGAAACAACGGCTAAAATGGTTGCGAATGCTACTGCACCGATAAATGCCATTAACACATCACCGCCCAAGAAATTAGCAAGAAGTGGGGCTGCAGTGTTACCTGCTTTACTTTCAGCAAGAATTTGATCGATACCTACAAAGTTTAATGCCCCAAAACCTAAGAAAATAGTTAATGAGAAGAAAATAGCTGTAATCCAAGTTGTCCATGAAATAGAAGAACGAGCAGTTTTGGCATCTTTAACTGTGAAGAAGCGCATTAAAATATGTGGTAATCCAGATGTACCTAAAACGAGTGCCATCATCATCGAAACAGAATCAATTGAACTTGTATATTTCATCCCTGGCACAAGGAATTTCTCACCGTGATCTACAGCGATCGTATCAAACATTTTCATAAGAGAGAAATCGAATTTTATTAATACTAATGTAGCTAATAAGCCTGTCCCGAATAATAGAAGGCTAGCTTTAATAATTTGCACCCAAGAAGTAGCTGTCATTCCACCGAATAATACATAAGTAGTCATCATTACACCTACGATTAAAACCGCAATCCAGTACTCAATACCAAATAATAGTTTAATAAGGGCACCAGCACCTACTAATTGTGCGATCATATAAAGGATTACGATGATAATTGTGCCTGACGCAGCAACCCCACGAATACGTTTTTCATTAAAACGAGTAGTAAGCATATCTGCTAACGTATAACGACCTAAGTTACGCATAGGCTCTGCAATTATATAGAGAAGAACTAAGTTTGCTACTACATAGCCTACAGAGAAGAAAAAGCCATCAAAACCAGTTAAAGCAATCGCACCAGACACCCCAAGAAATGCGGCTGCAGATAAATAGTCACCAGCAATCGCAAAGCCGTTTTGCCAACCTTTAAGACCGCCGCCAGCTGTATAGAAATCAGCTGCAGAAGACGTACGCTTCGCTGCGATATATGTTACAACAAGTGTTAAACCAACGATTGCTAAAAAGAAACCAACGGATACTAAGTTCATTTATTTTCCACCTTTCTCGTGATACTCTGCTAGCACTGCCGCCGCAGCTTTATCGAATGAAGCAGCTTTTTTCACATATAATGTACAAAGAATGATTGTCATAATGAATAATCCAGCTGAATAAACCCAAACGCCCGTAATATTTCCGAAGAATTTTTGTTGTAGTACAGGTTGGAAAGCAAGGATTGGTAGCAAAATATAAAGTGTTAAAAAAACTGCTGTAATCGAGAAAAGGAAGGTATTCTTCTTTTTTACGAACTTGTTGAACGATTCCATAGCTTCAATTGCATTATAGTCAATTGATTCTATATTTTTGTTCCCAGAAATGTTTGCCATTATTATTCCCCCTAAAGTGATATATTTCTGTTTTAAACGACATATTTCTTTTTCATTCGTCGTTATATTCACTTATTTTATGGGGAAGATTCTTATAATGCAATACTAAATTTTGAGTTTTTATAATTTTTAATCATTTTCAGAATGTGGAAATAACATAGAAATAATAAGGATTTAATAGAAATAATCCGTATGAAAGAGAACGGAATTATCTATAAGAATAATATTCCTAAAATAGTTTAGTGATAATAATTTTGAATGTAGGAGAAAATTTGAACGCGAAAGAGAATTTTGAGGAATTTATTATCGTGTCATTAAATGGTAGAAGATCTTGATTAGCAAAAAAACTTTGTTATATAACAATTGTGTGATGGCTTGGGAAATAATCGAAATAATAAAAAACAGCTTTTTAAAATTTTTATAAAAGTGTGAATTTTTTTTGGTATACAGGATATTAATATACCAATATCATACAATATACAAAGGTTTGACATAAATAATTGAAAGTATAAGCTCATAATCTTGTATTTAGTTTCTATAATTTATACAATAAACAACGATGGTAAATTGAAGGGAAGTGGGCAAATAAATGAAAAAGAAAAGTATCATGCTCGTTTTGATACTAGCATTAAGTAGCATATTAACTGCTTGCGGAAGTTATAAATTTGAACCAGAAATGAATATAGAGGTAAAGGATTTTTCGGTTACAAATCAAAAAAATGAACAGGTTGGCCTTGATGATTTTAAAGGTAAGCCATGGTTAGCGATGTTCATCTTTACTAATTGTAATTCCATTTGTCCACCAATGACGTTCAACATGACAGAGGTACAAAAGGCACTTCAGGATAAAGGCGTGGAAGACTATCAAATTGTAGCTTTTAGTGTTGATCCTGAGGTTGATAAGCCGGATGTTTTAACGAATTATTTAAAACCGTATTCAGTGCCTGATGAGAGCAAATGGCAGCTCTTAACTGGCTATGATCAAAAGTATATTGAACAGTTTGCACGGCAATCATTTAATTCATTAGTAGTAAATGATCCTAATTCTGACCAAGTTACACATACAGGAAGTTATTACTTAGTCAATGCTGATGGGATTGTTGTGAAGGATTATGACGGAAATACAAATGTACCGGTTGATACAATTGTGGCAGATATGAAGGCGTTAACTAAATAAAAAGTAATAACTCAGAGGTTTGAATAACTTCTGGGTTATTTTTTATGGCTGTAATTGATAAATGAACATTCAATTGCTGTTACACATAATATAGTCAAAATTTTATGCCCATTACTCAGATATCTTTGCTGTCATTGAAGAAATAGAAAATGAAATAAAGGGGAAAATGGTTGAGTTTCTTAATGGTTTTAAAGGAGTCGATCTTATTCAAAACCCTATGCCTTTCTTAATTAAAATAGCTCACTTTTGTGACCAAGATATAGAGTTTTATCTTATGTTAATTAGCACGCGAGCTGTACCTACCTTTTTAACGAAATTAAAAGGCGTTCTAATAGAGAAAATAATAAGCAACAAAGAAACATTACAGTCAAACGAAGAGCGTGAAGTGTTAATATACCGTGTTCACTTTTTTGTAGGTGGACTAATGTCTTTATACCAGGACTGGTTCACGGGAAAATTTGAATGCACTTTAGAAGAACTAAACGCATCTGTTAGCCGAATGATGATACAAGGATTTCAGTCATATACTTTTAAATAAAACGTTCTTCCTGTTTGTTTATAGTCGAAAGAAAAGACAGTGGGGCATAATTGAAACAACAAATCGAGGGCTACCCCTATATAAAAGAATATTTAGCTTTTGGGAATATCGTTAGAGGCGAAGAAATTAGTCTCTTTTTCATTATACGCTCGGCATACGTAGGAACTGTAGGGTGGAAGGTTCAGAAGCGGGAAGACAAAAGTAGTGGTTAGCCAATAGCAAGGGTGTCTGTGGTGATGTGGAATCAGAAGGAAGCTGTAGGCAAAGCACAGGCATAGGAACACGAAACTCATAGAAGACTAGGTATGGTTGGGTAAGTTTGCATTATACTTTCAACGCGAAAAATTATCTTAGCTCGTTGTCTTTTTAAAAAGTTTTCAAGAAAAATGCTAATTTTACGGGTAAGGAACATTTGTTCTAATTTTAACTTTATAAAAATTCGAGCTAATGGGGAAGTAAGCCGATTACATACAGGAACGTAAAGAATTTGAGCAACTACAATTAAAAGAAACATGGCTATTAGGTGTTAAATAGGAAAATTTAGGGAATATATCTGTTATAATAGTTGTAATGGAGGCCCATGTTCACTTTTTATATGAGATGGAAAAGGGTTTTTAAACGCCTTCGTTCAATGAAGACATTCTATCCAACTTGTTAAATACTTTTGATAAAGCGATACAAGGCTATTTCAAATCATACTATATTATGAAACAACAAGATGAACAATAAAAACGTTTAAAGGAGAGAAAATTAACGATGAGTCTAGAAATATATAACGGAGAACGTTCTGAAGAAAGTGTTCAATTTGAAAAATGGTTAACTTCCGAAAGTAATAAAAAGAGTTTTTCTAGTATTGAAAACACTAAACAGTTTGTAGAGCAAATGGGAACTGAAAATAGGAAACCATATGTTATAGGGGATGATGTTCAATTTTTAAGTGATGTTAAGGAGCGGGCATTTGAGGGCATACAGGTTTTCACATTAAATGACCAAGAGTCCCTGAAACAAAAAGTTATTCTTTATATACATGGTGGCGCTTGGACGAATCAACCTTTAAATTTTCACTGGTGGTTCTTGGATAAGATGGCGCAATCTTTGAACGCGAAAATAATTGCTCCTATTTATCCTAAAGTACCTCATTTCAACTATAAAGATACCTATCCAAAAATTCTAAACCTATATAAAGAAATGCTTGCAACTGTTGAAAGTTCGAATCAATTAACGATTATGGGAGATTCTGCGGGCGCAAATATATCACTTGGCCTGGCTCATCTTTTAAAAATGAACAATTTGCCTCAACCGAAAGATATTATTTTATTATCAGCATGTGTAGATATGAGTTTTGAAAATCCTCTTATATCTGAATATGAAGAAAAGGATCCGATGTTAGCTAGTGAAGGAATGGAAGTCATTACAAAGATTTGGGCAGCTGATAAAGATTTAAAAGACTCGTTGATTAGTCCAATATACGGTGACTTTAAAGGACTTGGGAAGATTACTCATTTTATTGGAACACATGAATGTTTATATCCAGATGCAATAAGACTGGATGAACAACTAACAGAACAGAAAATTGAAATCAATACCTTTGTTTATCCTAAAATGAATCATGTGTTTGTTGTTATGCCAATTCCTGAAGCTCAAGATGCTCAACAGAAAATTATAAATATACTTAGTTAATTTAAAGAAATGGGGGGGAATTGCTGCAGAAGCGGCCACAAGGAGGGAAAACAAGAGGTAGAGATTCTAAAATAGGCTATGACCATATTCGCACAAAAATGACAGCAATTTATAACGTAAAAAAGGAGTGTCTCAAAGTTCAAATTTAGACTTTGAGACACTCCTTTTTTTCTATATTATCCAATAGTGTAGAGTAGCAAGGATAATTAATACACCTTTGATTTTTTGTCATTAAGCACGCTTTGTGTTCTTTGATTGATTAAGTTTAAGACTGTTATATACTTTTGAAAATCTTCAGTTGTAAATTGCTCAAGGTTCCTCAAATGACTCCGATATTCCTCTAAATCTAGATTTTTATGATATTCATAAACTATTTTGCCTTTTGGTGTTAACTCAATATTCAATTCTCGATAATTGTCTACATTTCTATATTTAATTACTAAACCTTTTTTAATTAGTTTATCAACCATTTGAGAAACAGCACTTTTTGTACAATTTTTAATTTCTGCAATTTCAGAAGTAGTAGTTTTTACTTGGTCTCCAATTAAGTTGAGTGTATGAACTTCTATCATATATAATTCATCCTCTGTGCCATATTTTCTTGGAATATTTTCATATGAACTAATCAGTCTAGATGTCTCGTAAATCGTTTCCATTAGCTCATAAAAAACCTTCTCTTTATCCACAATGCATCCCCCTCCCCATAATTGGTAGTAAATTTAATTTAATTTTAACATATAGGAAATCTATAATTAACCTTTGTTTAGAATCTGATTAATTTTAGAAATATTCAGAAATTTCAATTGACGATTTTACAGTTAAGGTGTTAAACTGAGAAAAATTTAATCTAAACGTGTCGAAAATTGCTATTAAGTAGAAAGTTGAACACAACAAGAGGGGGAGAAGTATTGAAATATAATTTTGATGAAGTGGTTAATCGTAGAAATACATATTCCTTAAAGTGGGATGGCGAAGATTTAATCAAAACAATGGGCTATACAGAAAGGTATGACAATGAGACCATTCCACTATTTACAGCAGATATGGATTTACCCGTACCGCAACCATTGATAGACGCACTACATAAAACAGTTGATCATCGTATTTTTGGATATTCTGTTTTTCCAGATGAGTACTTTGAATCAATTCAGCATTGGTTTAAAAAGAGACATGATTGGACAATCAAAAGAGAAGAGATTGTATATAGCCCTGGAACAGTACATGCCTTGAATATAGCTGTACAAGCTTTAACTAAACCTGGTGAAGGTATCATTATTCAACGTCCTGTTTATCCGCCGTTCACAGCTGCGATAGAAGGAAATGGAAGAGTTGTTCGAAATAATGCGTTGAAATGTGATGCTGAAGGGTATTACACAATTGATTTTGAGGATTTTGAAGACAAAGCAAAAGATGAAAATACAACAATGTTCATTCTCTGCAGTCCACACAATCCGACTGGAAGAGTTTTAACATACGAGGAGTTGAAAACGCTTTCAGATATCTGTGCGAAAAATAATGTAATTATTGTAGCTGATGAAATTCATGGAGATCTCATTAGAAAAAACCAAAAATTTATACCAATCGCAAAAGTTGCAAACAGTACGGATCATATTATCACGTGCACAGCCATTAATAAAACATTTAATGTTGCAGGTCTGCACTGTACAAATGTGATTATTTCAAATCCTGAAATTAGAAAAATCTTTAGCGACAAAATGGGAATGCAGTTACCATCACCGTTTACAATTGCAGCTCTTATAGCTGTTTATAACGAAGGAGAAGAATGGTTAGAGCAAATAACAGAATATATGGACGACACAATGGCGTATGTGAAAAATTACTTAGCTGAAAAAATGCCTACAGTCAAAGTTAGGATTCCGGAAGGAACATACGTGATGTGGATGGACTTTAGTGGATATGGTCTTCCAGCTCAAGAGGTTCATGATCGTATCTATAACAAAGCCAATGTTTTACTTGAGGATGGTCACTTGTTTGGAATTGAAGGAGAAGACTTCCAAAGAATCTGTATCCCTTCACCAAGACCACTTATAAAAGTAGCACTTGAAAGAATCGCTTTAGAATTTCAAGAAATAGAATCTAAAAATCAATTAGAAGAGGTGTGTAGAAAATGAAAACAATAGAATTTGAGCTTAATGCATTAAAAGCTGCAAAAGAAATAGAAGATTATGTAATTGAGATAAGAAGAGATCTCCATAGACATCCTGAAATCGGATTACAAGAAATACGAACAATGAGAGTGGTTACAGAGGAGTTATCTAAATTAGGCATTCATTACGAAATTGTCCCTAATGGCGGAATTATTGGTTATATTCAAGGGAAACAACCGGGAAAAACTTTAATTCTTAGGGCAGATTTAGATGCACTGCCGATGAAGGAAGAGGAAAATAATTTAAAAAAGAAAAAAGTAGTATTTTCTGAGTCTGATCAAGCTGCTCATACTTGTGGGCATGATGGACATACAGCGATGCTTTTAGGTGTAGCGAAAATCTTAACTCAGCACCAAGACAAAATGAAAGGAAGAGTGCTACTAGCTTTTGAACAAGGGGAAGAAATGGGCGGAGGAATTTATAATCTCTGTAAACGATTACACGAAATTGGAGGAGACGGAATTTGGGGTATCCATTTAAAATCTGATCTTCCCACTGGGAAAATATCTGTTGAACCAGGTCCAAGAATGGCAGCTTCTTTTGTTTTTGATGTCTTAATAAAAGGAAAAAGTGGACATGGTTCAAGACCAGATTTGTCAGTTGCTCCATTAGACTGTTTTACCGATTTTTATAATAATTTAAGAGCGATGAGGTTAAATACTCTAGATCCTTTTAAAACAATTACCTATTCAATTGGAACGATAAATTCGGGTTCCGCAGCGAATATTATTCCAGAAAATTTACAGTTCTCAGGAACAGCCAGATATTTAGATTATAACCAAGGTGCCCATGCTGCAAAAGAATTTAAGAGAATCCTAGAAAAAGTCTGTGACCTGCATAATTGCACTTATGAATTTATTACAGAGCCTAAAGAATCGGACTTAATTGTCTACAATCAAAAAGAATGTGCACAAATTGCGATTGATGCTGTGAAAAATGCAATTGGTACAGATGCTTTACATTCAATCCCTGCTTGGATGGCATCAGAATCATTTGCGTTTTATGAAAAATACTTCCCAGGTGTGTTTGCATTCGTTGGCATACAAAACCTCGAAGAAGGGATTGGGGCCGAACACCATAATGTTTACTTTGACTTAGATGAAAATGCTTTAAAACTAGGTGTGGCGGCTACTGTACAATACACAATTGATTTTCTAGATAGTGAAAACCAAGTTCATTTTACTCCTGATAAAAGAGATATAAATAGGCTATTTATTGATAACGGATTCCAGCAATTAATAAATGAATAAATTTCATTGAATACAAAGGAGATAGGGAAAATGACACGAAAAAAGCTCTGTTACTTGCTCACGTTCATTGCATATTTTGGAATGCCTTTAGGAATCCCTTTTATTAAAAGTGCCGAACCATATATTTTGGGCCTCCCATTTCTATTATTTTGGATGGTTTTATGGATCTTTTTAGGAACAGGTTTAATGATTATAGTTCATCGTATAAATCCTAGTGCAAAAGAGGAGACGGAATAATATGATAATTTCAGTTGGAATCATTGCAATTTTCTTAGGTATTGCCTTACTTTTAGGCATTATGGCAAGTAGAGGCAAAGATATGAGCCTAGAACAATGGACTGTTGGAGGCCGTGGATTTGGATCTATCTTCATCTTCTTATTAATGGCTGGTGAAATTTATACAACTAATGCCTTTTTAGGGGTAAGTGGTTGGATGTACGGAAAAGGTGGAGTAGCATTTTTCAATATTGCGATGCTGAACTATGTCATTGCTTACTGGTTGACACCTAAAATATGGGCTTATGGAAAGAAACATAGTCTATTATCACAATCTGATTTTTTTGAAAAGGCATATAATAGTAAAATTCTCGGCACACTTGTAGCCATTGTAGGGTTAGCAGCTTTAATTCCTTATTTAGTCATTCAATTAAAAGGTCTAGGCATTATCGTTTCTGAAGCTTCCTATGGAGCAATTGATCCGAAATTAACAATTTGGATTGGCACAATTGCAATGATTGTTTATGTTATGGTTTCCGGAATTCATGGCTCGGCTTGGACAGCTGTTATTAAAGATTTTCTTATTCTTGGTGTTGTGTTATTCCTTGGTATTTACTTACCTTTTCATTATTATGGCGGTATTCAACCAATGTGGGAAGCAATTGAAGCTGTTAAACCAGGGTTTTTAACGCTTCCAGACTCAGGTTTTAGTGCCTCATGGTATATTTCAACAATCATGTTAACATCGTTAGGGTTTTATATGTGGCCGCATACATTTGTTGCTACTTTTTCAGCGAAAAGTGGAAATGCCCTAAGAAAAAATGCGATTATGCTTCCTATCTATGCGTTATTTTTATTATTTATTCTATTTGCTGGAGCAGCAGCAATTTTACAAATTCCAGGGTTAGAAGGGGGCGCAGTGGATTTAGCTTTATTTAAAATCTCTACGCAAACATTTAATCCAGTCATCGTTGGCTTTATTGGAGCAGCAGGGTTATTAACTGCGATTGTTCCGGGTTCATTGATTTTGATGTCTGCAGCTACATTATTTGCAAAAAATGTTCTAAAACCTATTCGTCCTCAAACTACCGATCAACAAATTGCTATCATAGCTCGCTATTCAGTTCCTGTGATTGCACTTATTGCACTTTACTTTACTTTTAGCGGTGGTGGAGCAATTACGTTATTATTTTTAATGGGATATGGTCTAGTTACTCAATTTGTACCAGCAGTTGTAAGTAACTTTATGAAGAAAAATCCATTAACTGTACAAGGTGTGTCTGCTGGGATTATTGTGGGAGTTTCGATTGTAGGTTGGCAAGCAGCTACAGGAGCTCATCTAAGTAAGCTGTTCCCAAGCTGGCCATCCTATATACAAGATATCAACATTGGTTTCCTTGCATTGACTGTAAATATTTTAGTAAGTTTAATTGTTAGTGCGTTTACTAGGAAAGTAGCTGTAAAAAATGATGAAACTACAAATAAGAAAACAGTAGAAAACATTTCATAGTATCATTTGTTTTATTTGAAAATTCCAATGTTACGAAAAGCGTAAAATCAATTTGACCATATTCTCAAGGAGAGATTTTCTATTTTTATCAGTTCAAATTACTATTAATCCAAATGAGAAGCTTTTTTAGCAACATTATTATCACTTAACATTTACGCTAACAAAAATAAGCGTAATTCCTGTAAATAGGCAAATCATTCTCGGCACAGAAATTTTATCAGCTAGTCCGAATAATGCAATTGCCGTCGTTACGATTAAAACTGTTGGACCAACTAAAGCAAGCATTGTATTAATATAGAATGCTTTTTCTAAACTATTTAACTTTAGCATCAACAATCCAGCACTTACCTCAATACTTCCAGACAATACGCGTAAAATAACCATAGCAAGAAGCGATTTATCAATAACTATCATCATCCAATCTTTATAGATAATTTTTGCGATAAAAAACGAATTCTCTTATATTTCCATCATTCCTTAGGATAATTACATGAAGTACTATAATCAAAATATGTATGATTCGTGTTAAATATTCTATTGAAGTATACAGTTTTTTCAATGTTTCTATAGTACAAAGACAATTAATAAGATTCAATCTAGTATAACTGAACATTCCACAATTCCAGAAATACAAAAAAATTATCGAAAATCTAAATCATTATTTGGCTTATGATTTAGGTGTGATATGTAAGGGAAGTTATATAAGAACAGGAACAAACAGACAATAAAGACCTGATCATGGAACTGAAATTTCTAAAAATACTATAGTTGAGGTACTAGAAGGACAAAACAAGTGGGTAAAAGTGCAGGTAGAAATAGATAATAGCTGTTTAAATGGTTGGATAGAGGAATCAAAAATTCAAAAGCTAAAACGTATCGATTGATAATCAAATATAAATATAATAGTTAAATAAAGAAAAATGCCCTAAAGTTCAAAATATTTAAGGGCATTTTCTTATGGTTTTATTAAATTCTTGAAATATCATCCGTTTAAAAAGACGAAAGAGTACAATTCAAAAAAGTGTCTGGACAATTCTTGACCATTTTATTTTTTTGAAAATATGTGTTTATGTGAGTTATATCATAAAGAAACACTTAACGTTTTATTGGCCGACCTTTTACAATAGCTGTTGTAACAAAAGATTCTATTAAAAATAAACATATGTTAAAGTATCTTTAAAAGTGAAAATGCCTCGATAAGATAAACATCGAGGCATTTTTAGGGCTAAATATGTGAAAGGCTGTTTGAAGGTCAAAATTATTCAGTAGTTAACTTTTTATTACTTCTTAGGCTGTAAATCCTCAATTGAGTCAATGTCCATATATGCAGGAACTACAAATCCATTTTTTGTACCTTTTAAGTTCTCACCTAAATCAACTAAGTCATCCTTATATTTTTCATAAAAAGAGCTATGTGTTGTTGGTAACCAAGCAGCTACTGTTGCATCAGCTACGCCTGTAGCGATAGCTTGAAACATAATTGCAGGATCTACAGGTGTGATTGTGACAATGTATCCGAGTTCTTCAAATACAGCCTGTAATACACTACTCGAAGCTCTTTCTGAATCCCAAGGTGTTGAAGCTAATTCAATTTCTTTTCCGCTTACTTTTTTCGTATCTTTTGTCCACTCATTTACTTTGTCTTGGTTTTCTTCTATCCATTTGTCTGCTGCATCTTCAAATGAACTCGTTTGTGCTTCAAACATTACAGCTTCCATATCTTCTGGTTCCCAATAAAATCTATCCAAAATTGTATACGCATCCGGTAAGTCTTTTTCCAAGCCCTTACGCGCAAGTGTATTGATATTTTCCGATCCACCTAATGTCCCTTGAGGATCTTCTAAAAATTTCAAATCATAAGATGAAAACATCCAATGTGGTGTCCATCCGGTAATAATAATTGGATCTTCATTTCGAATAGCCTGCTCTAATGAACCTAACATCCCAGGTGTAGAACTTTGTTCAAGCTCCCAGCCTTTTAAGTTTTCATATTTCTCTATAGTATTTTCCGCCAGACCAGTCAACCCAGCTCCTGGTTCAATTCCTATAATCTTATAGTCCACTTGCTCCCCTATGCTTGGCGTAGTTCCTATTGAATTGCCATTGTCTTTTTTGCTATCTCCATCTCCACAGCCTGTTAAAAGTAACGAAATAGCTAACCCTAAAGTGAGTCCTACAGATTTTAATTTCATCTTTTTTCATCTCCCTAGTTTGAAAACTTAGAGTTTTAGCGACTTTCTAAGAAACCCTTTATTAAAAATTTTTTACTCTACTACCAAAAGTAACAACTTGATTTTAACCACAGGTTGTTACTTTTGTCAAACCACTCAATCTTTTAAATACCCATTTTTGCACGTTTATTAACATAATTCTTCACAAAAAAAAGCCTTTGAACGGCTCTCAGTTCTTTATTTTAAAAAAATAAAAATAGCCTATCCATAAGGTTATTTTTCCGTGAGACATTTCCATAATTTGTTTAATAAATAGAATGAATATATTAAAATGAAGGTAACAGATGATATTGTTTACTAATTCCTAATAAAACGTAATTATTGGTTGGGGGATAAAAAATTGAACAGAAATTCAATAGCAAATATATTCTTTTTTACAGGAAGCATTTTGCTCATATTAAAATTACTATTTGTAATGGGGTATTTAAACGAGGTTCGAGTAAACTACGATACATATGTTCCTTTATATAAGTAGATGTATTTTTTAGGAGCACTAGATTAAACAGTAGGAGGTATAACTAAAATTAGTTTTTAAATATTATTCGAAAAGATTTACATTTTTAAATAATGGCGAATAGTAGAATCAAGTTGAACACTTTAGAAAAATAAAAACATCGTACGCGAAATCGTGTATTATTGAGGTTC
>NZ_LIYL01000023.1:0-32299 GCF_001278875.1 Lysinibacillus sp. FJAT-14222
ATAATTTTTAAAAACGTAATTTATCTTAATAGGAGCAGTCTAAGCTCTTGAAAAAAGTGATTTATGAAATTGATTCACATATATAAAATTCAAAGTGTGTTAGCGGAACATGTATTAGGAAAGTAATAAATTAAACGATCAACAATGCTGTTGATCGTTTATAATTTAATTGGGTGATAACATATGAAAAGCGTAAACATACAGCTTGACGAAAAAAACTCGTTAGAAATAACACAGATAGAAGATAATTTATTTGAAGTGCGGCTTGGAATGAATGGAAGCATTAGCGTTTACTTTATGACACGTGAGCAGCTCCTAAATTTTGATCAATTAGGTGCGCATCTTCACATTGAGGTTATTCTAGAGAAGGACTAGTAGCCAACATTCAACTTTATTCGAACACCTGTATAAACGGTTTCCAAGGCATGTTTATTTAGTCTTGAAGGCCTAAGTATGATTATGAAAATTATGACAGAAATATTATTTATTATTTAAGTTGGTTGAAAAATAAGTAAATTTCCTAATTGTTAACAGTGAAATGTATCAATGTGGACAGTGAGATTTTGAAGACTGAGAAAATCCTTGCTTTTTTATAGTATAAATCGACTAATAATGATGTGAAAATAAAAAAGGTGGATATATATATTGCTTATAAAGTACGTGTATATTCTTTCTGAGTAGTGACAATTGTCTCTAAACAAATGTAAATAGATTGTATATACTTACAGTTAGAGGGAAGGAGGAGATAGCTTGATTCTAGTTCGAAATGATAACTTCGAAATATCTGAAGAAAATGGCAAGGTATTTATGCTTACTTACAGTGCCGGTTTTCCATTAAAAGAATTTGATAGTATTTTACGTAGTCATCCGCGACTTAAATTGTCTAATTTTTCAATATTAAAAAATGTTTTAGCAACAGAAAGCTCAAGCCCTGTTGAAATTGGACGCTGGCTTCCAAATGTTGAAGCGGAAATTGCACGAGACAAAATGTCTACCTCTATATTTATATATGAAACACATGATTATATTCTAAAGAATAAAGAAAAATTAACTCAACAAATTCTAGAAACACTTGAAAACGAAGGAATTGTTTATGGGGTTTTGGATTTTGATATTTCCAAGATTGAGCCAGGAAAAGCATTTTTAATTGCACAAGGAACACCACCTGTGGCAGGAATAGATGCACAAATTACATACTTACCTAAACCAGAGAGAAAGCCAGTAATTCGCGAAGATGGGAAAGCTGATTATTATGACATGAACTTTATTTCTGAAATTTCCGAAGGTTCGTGGCTAGGCGAAAAAATCCCTGCGACTTTAGGTGAACCTGGGAAAAATGTACTAGGCGAAATTATGGCTGCTGCACCAGGTCGTGATTTTCCTATACGATACGATAAAAAATCAGCTTATGAAGTGGAAGAGGATGGGAAAGTTGTCATCCGTTCGAAAATAGCTGGTGTATTAGATGATGTCAAAGGCATGATCGGTGTAAATAGACATTTACCTATTAATGGAGATGTTGGCGTTGAAACCGGTAATCTAGAATTTAATGGATCCCTAAGCATTAAAGGAACAGTTTCATCTGGCTATACAGTCATTGCTACTGGAGATATTTCCATCGAAGGTGCTGAAGGTGTAAGCGGTGCCAAACTTATTAAATCCATTGAAGGGGATGTCTATATTCGCGGAGGAATTTTTGGTCTGGGCTCAACTCTTGTAGAGGCAGGCGGCAATATTTTTGTCAAGCATGTCAATGAGTCGAATTTAGTTGCAAATGACAGTATTCATATAGGATTTTATGCATTGGGATCACAGCTCTCTGCACATTCTATCTTTGTGGACGAACGAAAAGGTAAAATTATTGGGGGCCGTGCAGTTGCCAAAAATACAATCGTCACTGCCATCTCAGGAAATCGTTTAGAGCGTCGAACTGATTTAATCATCGAAAGCGTCAATAAAAAGGAAAGTTATTCGATTATGCAAGAAAAGGCAACGAAGCTTAAGCAACTGCAATTAGAAATCTCAGAGCACGAAGCAAAAATTAAAAGCTTACTATCACTCCTGAGCCAAATGTCTAAGGAGCAGATAGCTACATTTGAGCAAACAAAGCATAGCTTAACGAAATTGAAAGCGGAAGCAATGACAATTGATCGTGAGGTTAAGCTAATGATGGATGAAATGCGTCATGCAGGGAAAGAGGAAATTATTGTGACCAAGGAAGCTTATCCTGGTACCTATATTCAAATTGGAAAAAAATCATCCTTGTTAGGTAAAATGACAAATGGTAAATTTCTTCTCGAATTCGGTGAGTTAAATGTCTAGTGAATCTTTCATTCCTGTATTTGCACATCGCGGGGCTTCAGCGTATGCACTTGAAAATAGCTTCAAGGCTTTTGAAAAGGCATTAGAGCTGGGAGCAGATGGGATTGAATTAGATATCCAGCTTTCAAAAGAAGGAATTCCCGTTGTATATCATGATTCACAGCTATCAAGATTGGTTGGCATCAATAAGCTTGTGAATGAATGTACGATAGAGGAGCTACAAAGATTTAAACTTGGGAAGCCGTGGAGACGATTATTTTCAACGTATAAAATTCCAACGTTTGATGCAGTTTTAGCATGGGCAAATTCACAACAACTACCCCTTAATATCGAATTAAAATCAACAATCCTTGATAATAAAAGCGCACTTATTCAAATGCTTCATGGGCTAACTTTGCCTATTGGCAGTCATTTTTCATCGTTTCACTATGAGCTTCTAGAGATTGTGAAACAATATAGGCCAGAATATGAAACAGCACTTATAGCAACGAAAAAAATAAAATGGGATTTGCTTAGTGATTACAAAGCGATTGATAGTGTTCATATGCATAAAAGGTATTATAAACCAAGATATTTAGAGGCTTGTGTAGCGAGTGATAAAGCATGTCGTTTTTATGCAATTGATGGGGATGAAACATTTTTAACGAATCCGCATCCTTCTGTAATTGGTTGGATTACTGATTTTCCGGATAAAGTAATTGAGAGACAACAACGTTAATCAATTTCACCTTGGCGAAATCGTTACTGACGCTACGCTTTCGCTACAGATAAACAATGTAGCTGATGCTTTTGAATGAATATAAAAATAGCTATCCAATAAGTCTGTTGAGACTTAATAGGATAGCTATTTTTATTTTTTTTGGAAGCGTGGAGCTATTTTTCCATTTTTTCGATCGCGGTGAAGTAAGAATCCTGCGAAAAAGCCAAAGCCAATAACAAAGAGAATAATGCCAACGACGAATTGTAGCCATAAAAATGGGAAAGGTGAAATAAGCTTACCAAATAATGTATCACGCATGAATTTAATGCCACCTGCAGCCATAAGACCTGGAATAAGCATTACAATAAATGCAGCTAAACGAGCCATGCATGTCCCTCCTTATTCCTAAGTTTAATTTTACCTGTGGAAAATGGAATGTCAAGAAAGGTTATAAAACTATGTAACTGATGAACCTCGCAGTAAGTAAAATATAAACTAGTATCTGTAACTGAATGTTTAGAAAATTCTTACTTAAACAAGAAAGTGTAATAATAGTTGCGAAATTGTGAAATTGTCAGTATTGTAAAATTAAATGGAGCAATATTATCCATTACTAAACAATTTTTGTTTGTTAATTATTATTTAATTGGGATGGGCATTTGGGGATGCACTTTCCAAAGCAAAGGGGCGAGTTTTCATGGAAATCTTCAAGTATATGGAAAAGTATGATTATGAACAATTGGTATTTTGCCAAGATGAAGCATCAGGGTTAAAAGCGATTATCGCTATCCATGACACAACACTTGGGCCAGCACTAGGCGGGGCACGTATGTGGACATATGCATCAGAAGAAAATGCGATAGAGGATGCATTACGTTTAGCACGAGGGATGACCTATAAAAATGCAGCTGCTGGTTTAAACCTTGGCGGTGGAAAAACGGTCATTATCGGTGACCCATTTAAAGATAAAAATGAAGAAATGTTCCGTGCACTAGGACGTTTCATCCAAGGGCTAAATGGCCGCTATATTACAGCAGAAGACGTTGGAACTACAGTGACAGATATGGATTTAATTCATGAGGAAACAAATTATGTTACGGGAATTTCTCCGGCTTTTGGTTCATCCGGAAATCCATCTCCAGTAACTGCTTACGGCGTTTACCTTGGTATGAAAGCAGCAGCAAAAGAAGCATTTGGATCTGATTCACTAGAGGGACGTACAATTTCTGTCCAAGGGCTAGGAAATGTAGCTTACAAGCTTTGCGAGTATTTACATAATGAGGGTGCAAAACTTGTTGTTACAGATATTAATCAGGCGGCAATTGATCGAGTTGTGAATGAATTTGGTGCGACTGCAGTGGCACCAGAGGAAATCTATTCACAGGAAGTTGATATTTTCTCACCTTGTGCATTAGGAGCGATAATAAATGATGAAACGATCCCGCAACTAAAAGCAAAGGTTATCGCTGGTTCTGCTAATAACCAACTACAAGATTCTCGTCATGGTGATTATTTACATGAATTAGGGATAGTTTATACACCGGATTATGTGATTAATGCAGGTGGAGTAATTAATGTAGCTGATGAATTATACGGCTATAACCGTGAGCGTGCAATGAAGCGAGTTGAAGGTATTTACGATAGTATCGAAAAAATCTTCGCTATTTCTAAACGTGACGGCATCCCGACATATGTAGCGGCTAATCGTTTAGCAGAAGAACGTATTGCTCGAGTATCAAAGTCTCGTAGCCAATTCTTAAAAAATGAAAAAAATATTTTACACGGTCGTTAAAAACCGCAAATTCGTTTAAAGAAGTCGCATTGTCGACTTCTTCTAACTTTATAGTAAATTAATAGCTTTAATGAAGTTAAGCTAAAGCCCTACCACTTCTGCAAGCGCATCCAATTTAAAGAATTTCTTACGGTTACCAGTAGCGGATAGCATGCTTTAGCATTTTTCTCATAAGGGGGGAATTAACATGGCTCAAAATTATGATGTTGTCATTTTAGGCGGAGGTACAGGTGGCTATGTTGCAGCAATTCGAGCTGCACAGTTGGGCTTAAAAACAGCTATTGTCGAACGTGAGCGTCTAGGTGGAACATGCTTGCATAAAGGCTGTATACCAAGCAAGGCCCTACTTCGAAGTGCAGAAGTGTATCGTATGGCAAATAAAACAGCCACTGAATATGGTGTAGATATTGAAGGAGTTACATTGAAATTCGACAAAGTGCAGGCAAGGAAACAAGCGATTGTTGAGCAATTGAGCCAAGGTGTGAATACACTGATGAAAAAAGGCAAAATAGACGTTTATCAGGGAACAGGGCGAATTTTAGGACCGTCCATTTTCTCACCAATGCCGGGTACTATTTCAGTTGAAATGAGTAATGGTGATGAAAATGAAATGCTTGTCCCTACAAATGTTGTTATTGCAACAGGATCTAAGCCAAGAGGAATGGCAGGACTAACGGTCGACGGTAAATATGTGATGAACTCTGATCATGCACTGCAAATGAAAGAACTGCCAAAGTCAATGTTAATTGTTGGCGGAGGAGTTATTGGCATAGAATGGGCTTCGATGCTTTGTGATTTTGGGGTTTACGTAACGGTCATTGAATATGGACCATCAATTTTGCCTACAGAGGATACAGATATTGTAAAAGAAGTGACAAAACAGCTTGAAAAAAGAGGCGTCCGTATCGTGACAAACGCTCGCTTAGATACAGGAACCATCAAAATTGAAAATGATAACGTTTTCATTTCTGCAAAAGTTAGTGATAAGGAAGAATTATTTGAGGCTGATAAATTATTGCTTTCTGTAGGGCGTGAAGCAAATACGCAAGGTATAGGTTTAGAAAATACAGAAATAGAAGTTGAAAATGGGTTTATCAAAGTCAATGATTCGTATCAAACGAAGGAATCACATATGTATGCTATTGGGGATGTTATCGGTGGTTTACAATTAGCGCATGTTGCTTCTCACGAAGGGTTATCTGCTATTGAGCATATTGCAACGGGTAAAACAGAGGCACTTGATGTTCTAAAGGTACCAAAATGCGTTTATTCTTACCCTGAGGTTGCAAGTATTGGCTTAACAGAAAGTGCTGCACAAGAGCAAGGTTATACATTGAAGGTCGGTAAGTTTCCATTCAAGGCGATTGGAAAAGCGCTAGTTAATGGAGAGACAGATGGCTTTGTAAAAATTGTTGCTGATGAAGAAACGAATGATATTTTGGGTATTCATATGGTAGGACCACATGTGACAGATTTAATTGGTGAAGCATCACTTGCTAAGTTACTAGATGCAACGCCGTGGGAAGTTAGTCAGGCCATTCATCCACATCCGTCACTGAATGAGGTGTTAGTGGAATCAGCGTTAGCAGTCGATAATCGTGCCATTCATTTTTAACTTCTTTCAGCTAATGAATGCGGATTTAAATTACTTTTTAGCGGGTCCAAACATCAGCTGAAATAGAGGAACTCAGTCTAAGAACGCCACGTCCTGTGGCAACGACTGAGTGACCAATATCGTGCTGTTGCTGTCGCTTCGCTTTCGCACAGACAAAAACATGTGCTGCCGTTGCGTTAGCACTACGCTTTCGCGCAAAAAACATCTGTTGGCCTAAAGCCTCCGGTGGATGTCACAGATTCGGAAAGGAGTGCAATATAGGATGTTAGCCTAAAAATCATCGCATCCATGCGATAACGGCTAACTGACCTGCGTCGTGTAGGCCTAAGCACAAAGCCGAATCCGGACGCAATTATGCTGAGGCATAATTGATGATTTATAATTTCACTAAAGTATGGGGATTTAATATGGGATCAATACTAAAATCTGTTCTTGATTAAAAAAGTAAATTGGTATGAAAGCACATGGAACATAATGTGCAGTCAAGTACATATTTGGTGAAGAGCCATAAAATGCTTTAGTTATTTCTCTACAATACGAAAGGGGTGTTCGTATGCAAGATGTTCAAATCAAGCATGAGGATTTAGGTTTATCAAATGAAGATGTACTTGCAATGTTCGAAACGATGTTAATGGCAAGAAGACTAGATGAACGTATGTGGTTGTTAAACCGTTCTGGTAAGATTCCGTTTGTTATTTCATGTCAGGGACAGGAGGCAGCACAAGTAGGAGCGGCCTTTGCTCTTGATCATAACAAAGATTATATTGCGCCGTATTATCGTGATATGGGTGTTGTTTTACATTTTGGAATGACACCAAGAGAACTGATGTTATCCGCATTTGCCAAAGCAGAGGATCCAAACTCAGGTGGACGTCAAATGCCAGGTCATTTTGGACAAAAGAAAAATCGTATTCTAACAGGCTCTTCGCCAGTTACTACACAAGTTCCACACGCGGTGGGAGTAGCTTTAGCAGGGCGTCTGCAAAAAGAAGATTTTATTACTTTCGTTACACTCGGTGAAGGCTCATCTAACCAAGGTGATTTCCATGAAGGTGCGAATTTCGCAGGGGTTCATAAGCTTCCCGTTATTATAATGGTAGAAAATAATCAATACGCAATTTCCGTGCCAGTTGAACGTCAATTAGGCTGTGCGAAAGTGTCAGATCGCGGCATTGGCTACGGTATGCCAGGTGTTACTGTTGATGGAAAATGTCCGTTACAAGTCTATAAGGTTGTAAAAGAAGCAGCTGATCGTGCACGTAGTGGTGAAGGGCCGAGTTTAATAGAAACAGTGACGTATCGCTTAACGGCACATTCTTCGGATGATGATGATCGTCAATATCGAACTGCCGAGGATATAGCAGAAGGCAAAGCAAAGGATCCTGTTCTGTTATTTGAAAAGTATCTAATGGATGCTGGAGTTATGACAGAAAAGCTCCGTGCTGAAATAGAAGAGCGTATCATGGCAGAGGTGAATGAAGCAACAGATTATGCAGAAGCTGCTCCGTATGCAACACCAGAGCATGCTTTGAAGTACGTATATGCACCAGTGGACGGAGGTGACGTGTAATGGCAGTGATGTCTTATATTGATGCGATTACATTAGCGATGAAGGAAGAGATGGAACGTGATGAGCGTGTTTTCATTTTAGGAGAGGACGTTGGTCGCAAAGGCGGGGTTTTCAAAGCAACAACAGGTCTTTACGAGCAATTTGGTGAATATCGGGTACTTGACACACCTCTTGCAGAGAGTGCTATTGCAGGTGTTGGTATTGGTGCTGCGATGTATGGGATGCGCCCAATTGCCGAGATGCAATTCGCTGATTTCATTATGCCTGCCGTTAACCAAATCGTTTCTGAGGCAGCAAAAATCCGCTACCGTTCAAATAATGACTGGTCTTGCCCAATGGTTATACGTGCACCATTTGGCGGAGGTATTCACGGAGCACTCTATCATTCGCAATCTGTAGAAGCACTTTTTGCAGGAACTCCAGGCTTAAAAATTGTTATTCCGTCAACACCTTATGATGCAAAAGGTTTGTTAAAAGCAGCAATCCGTGATGAGGATCCAGTACTATTTTTTGAGCATAAACGTGCTTATCGACTCATTAAAGGTGAAGTACCAGTAGATGATTACACATTACCGATTGGTAAGGCAGATGTTAAGCGCGAAGGGGAAGACGTTACTGTCATTACGTATGGTTTAGCCGTCCATTTTGCATTACAGGCAGCAGAACGCCTAGCGGCAGACGGTATTTCAGCGCATATTCTTGACCTACGCACGGTTTATCCTCTTGATAAAGAAGCAATCATTGAGGCGGCAAGTAAAACAGGTAAAGTTTTACTAGTTACTGAGGATAATAAAGAAGGAAGCATTATGGGTGAGGTTGCAGCAATTATTGCTGAGCATTGTTTATTTGAACTCGATGCACCAATTCAACGCCTAGCGGGACCAGATGTTCCAGCGATGCCGTATGCACCAACGATGGAAAAGTATTTTATGATTAACCCTGAAAAAGTAGAGCGTGCGATGCGAGAACTTGCTGCATTCTAATATAGAAGAGCTTATTTCTAAATAGGGGTATTAGGAATTTTTTCAACGAGTGAAAAGAAATTTTAACCACGGACGAATCAACAGATTATAGTAATTCGATAGATACAATTACACCTAGGCATAATTGATGGGAGGAATAGATGATGGCTATTCAAAATATTACAATGCCACAGCTCGGCGAAAGTGTAACAGAAGGTACGATTGAAAAATGGCTTGTCAAGCCAGGTGATACGGTAAAAAAATATGATCCACTAGCAGAAGTTGTAACAGATAAAGTAAATGCAGAAATCCCGTCTTCTTTTGAAGGAGTCATTACAGAGCTACTTGCACAGGAAGGGCAAACGTTGCCGGTTGGAGCAGTCGTTTGTTCCATTGAAATAGCAGGTGACAGTGAGTTGCCTCCTCCACCTCCAGCGAAAAAATCCGCGGTAAGTACGGCTATCTTAAATGCAGGCGTACAAAAGAAACAGGAGACTCAGCAGCCAACGACAGCTACGATAGCTACACAAAAAACAGTTCGACAGGATAAAGTACGTTATTCACCAGCTGTTCTTCGACTTGCACAAGAGCATGATATTGCACTTGATCAAGTTACAGGAACAGGTGAAGGGGGACGTATTACAAGAAAAGACCTTATGAAACTGATTGAAGCAGGAAATGTTCCAACTTCTCAGGTTGAAACAACGTCTGCTGTCGATACAGCTGTTCAACAGTCAGCACCTGCAACACAGGAGAATACTAAATCAGCAACATCTATACAACCTATTCAAGCTGGTGATATTGAAATTCCAGTAACAAAGGTGCGCCGTGCCATCGCTAATAATATGGTACGAAGCGTTCATGAAGTGCCACATGCATGGATGATGATGGAAGTAGATGTTACAGATTTAGTAGCATATCGTGATAGCATTAAGACAGAATTTAAGCAAAAAGAAGGCTTTAATATTACGTATTTTGCTTTCTTTATAAAGGCTGTCGCTCAAGCTTTAAAGGAGTTCCCAATGATGAATTCCATGTGGGCAGAGGACAAAATTATCCAAAAGCATGACATAAATATTTCCATTGCAGTAGCAACAGACGATGCATTATTTGTTCCTGTTATAAAACACGCTGATGAAAAATCGATAAAAGGTATCGCGAAGGAAATTCATGAGCTTGCAATGAAAGTACGTGCTGGAAAACTGACGATGGATGATATAAAAGGTGGTACATTTACTGTAAATAATACCGGCGCATTCGGTTCTGTTCAGTCGATGGGCATCATTAATTATCCACAAGCAGCAATTTTACAAGTGGAAAATATTGTAAAAAAACCAGTTATTTTACCTGGTGGAATGTTCGCTGCACGAGATATTGTGAATTTATGTTTATCTTTAGATCATCGAGTTCTGGATGGACTTGTTTGTGGTAAATTCCTAAATAGAGTGAAAGAAATACTCGAAAATACAAATAAATCTTCAACGTCAGTCTACTGATGACTTGTCGGAAACCTGTTGTATAACGGTTTCCGAATTTTTTTATGCTTTTCGAGTCGCAATTTGTCATGTAGAATAACAAATAGAAACTACTAAGGGGGGAAGCTGATTAAGCGTCCGCATGTCAAACAACATGAAAAATATTGAATTTGAAAAGCCATCCTATTCAGAATGGCAAGATGCAGCAATCAAGGCTTTAAAAGGGAAACCATTCGAGTCTCTTTTAACGAAAACAAGTGAAGGTGTTACATTAGAACCTCTTTACACTCAAGAAAGTTTAGTAGCAAAACTTGGTGAAGAACTTGATAAACAAGTTGCCACAATCCGTTCCCTACAAAATAATCAAGCATTTCGAGTGGCACAGCAATTATATGCTGATACAAGCGAGGCATTTTTTGCACAGCTTGATGATAGCTTAGCTCGAGGCAATGAAGTAGTAACAATTGATAGCCGTGTAAATTTTGAATGGACTGAAGAAGTACTAGCACAATTAGCGACTTATTTCTCAGAATATTCGTTTAAAATTACGGTTGTAAATTCAAATGACCCATTATTAGCAGTATTCGACAAAATAGCAGTTGATCAGCGAGAAACGGTAAAAGGTTTCATCGTATCGAAAAGCCCTATCTCTTTAATTGATTTCCCGAGCGTGCGCTCAATCGGTGCAGACACAACGGTTTATCATAATGAAGGAGCTAACGCTGTGCAAGAATTAGCATATGCGCTTGCATTAGCGGCAAAATACGCAAATCAAGAAGAAAGCTTTGAAGCGTTCGCGAAGAAATTTTATGTATCCTTTGCTATTGATACACAGTTCTTTACAGAAATCGCAAAACTCCGTGCTTTTAAAGTACTTTGGAAAGCGTTCTCATCCGCTTATGGAGTGTCTGACAGCGTAAAAGTTCCAACTATTGCTGAGACGTCATTAAGAAGCTTCTCGAAGCTGGATGTTTATGTAAACTTATTACGTTCAGCAAATGAAGCGCTTTCTGGCTTAATTGGCGGTGCGGATGTCTTTACAGTTCACCCTCATGATGCAATAACGAAGCCAACAGATCAATCGATTCGTATTGCACGAAATGTATCATTAATCTTAAAAGAAGAAACAAATGTTTTAAAAGTTATAGACCCAGCTGGTGGCTCATACTTTATTGAGTCATTAACAGCAGATTTTGTGAAAGAAGCTTGGGCATTATTCTTAGAAATTGAAGCAGCTGGAGGCATTGATGCTTACACTGCATCAGGAAAGCTTACTGAGGAACTTGAAAAATCATATCAAGCTCGTATCAAATCGGTACAAACACGTAAGCAATCATTAATCGGTACAAATATTTATGCCAATCCAGCAGATGTTCATGAAAGCGAAACAAACCCGCTATTTGCAGAAATTAAGCGAATTGCTATACCTTTTGAGCAATTACGAGCGGAAATGACAGCGACAAATGCGAAAACAGGAATCTTAGCATTAGGTACACTGAAAAGCTCAAAACCACGTGCCGATTTCGTATCAGGTTTCTTAAACACTGTAGGCCTAGTACCAGAAAAAAGTGAACCAGCTGCAACAGCTGAAGAAGCATTGGCTTGGTTAAACGCTACAGAAGCAACGTATGTGGTGATGGCAGGTAATGATGACGATACAAAAGAATTAGTACCAGCAATTTTAGCAGGCAAACCAGCTAACGTAATTGTTGACGTTGCAGGTAAATTTAACGACGAAGAAGAAGCTTGGTTAGCAAATGGCTTAAACGGCTTTATTTTCGCAGGACAGAACATCATTGAAAAATTAAATTCAGTGTTCGCTAGCATGAAGGAGGTCCAACGATGAGCAAGCCAAATTTTAGTGCAGTTGAAATCGAAAAAGTATTAGCAGCCGAAGCACCTCAAGCGTCAGAAGAAAAATTTATGACAAATGAAGGTATCGAAATTAAAGATATTTATTCAAAAGAAGATATTAAAGAGGCAAAACATTTAAATGATGTTGCAGGTATTGCGCCAAATACACGTGGTCCATACCCTACTATGTATGTAGCTCGTCCTTGGACAGTTCGTCAATATGCTGGGTTCTCAACAGCTGAAGAATCAAATGCATTCTACAAGCGTAACTTAGCAATGGGTCAAAAAGGTCTTTCCGTTGCTTTTGACTTAGCAACCCACCGTGGCTATGACTCAGACCATCCACGTGTAACAGGGGATGTTGGTAAAGCTGGGGTTGCGATTGACTCAGTAGAAGATATGAAAATCTTATTTGACCAAATTCCTTTAGATCAAATGTCGGTTTCTATGACAATGAATGGTGCTGTGTTACCAGTTCTTGCATTCTATATTGTTGCTGCTGAAGAGCAGGGAGTTACACCAGACAAGCTTGCTGGTACGATTCAAAACGATATTTTAAAAGAATACATGGTTCGTAACACATATATTTATCCGCCAGCAATGTCTATGAAAATTATTGCAGATATTTTTGAATTTACGGCGAAATATATGCCAAAATTTAACTCAATTTCGATCTCTGGTTACCATATTCAAGAAGCGGGAGCAACAAATGACATTGAGCTTGCTTATACATTAGCAGATGGTCTTGAATATGTTCGTACAGGTCTTAAAGCTGGAATCGATATTGATGCCTTTGCACCCCGTTTATCATTCTTCTGGGCAATCGGTATGAACTATTACATGGAAGTTGCAAAAATGCGTGCGGCACGCCGAATTTGGGCACAAATGATGTCGACGTTTAATCCAAAAAACCCTAAGACATTAGCACTTCGTACACACTCACAAACGTCTGGCTGGTCTTTAACAGAGCAAGATCCATTTAATAATGTGACACGTACATTAATCGAAGCTAATGCGTCATCAATGGGGCATACGCAATCTCTTCATACAAATGCACTTGATGAAGCGATTGCTCTACCAACAGATTTCTCTGCACGTATTGCACGTAATACACAGCTATTCTTACAGGAAGAAACGGCAATGACAAAAGTAATTGATCCATGGGGCGGTTCGTACTATGTGGAAAAATTAACAGACGAAATTACAAAATCTGCGTGGGCATTAATTGAAGAGATCGAAGAACTGGGCGGTATGGCGAAAGCGATTGAAACAGGTCTACCAAAAATGAAAGTTGAGGAAGCTGCGGCAAAACGTCAAGCGAAAATCGACTCTAAAACAGAAACGATCGTTGGTGTAAACAAATATCGTTTAGAAAAAGAAGAACCTATCGACATTCTTGATATTGATAATACGCTAGTTCGTCAAAAGCAAATTGAGCGTTTAGAAGCAATGAAGGCAGCTCGTGATGAAGCAGAAGTACAAAAACATTTAGCCCGATTAACGAAAGCGGCGCAAGATGGCGAAGAAAACTTATTAGCAATAGCAGTAGATGCAGCGCGTGCTCGTGCTTCATTAGGTGAAATTTCCGATGCAATTGAAGTTGTTTCAGGTCGTCATAAAGCAGTAATCCGTTCAATCTCTGGCGTATACTCTGCAAACTTCTCTGATGAGGAGCAAATTACTGAAGTGAAACAAATGACAGAGGAGTTCCTTGAAAATGAAGGTCGTCGCCCACGTATTTTAGTAGCGAAAATGGGACAAGATGGACATGATCGTGGTGCAAAGGTAGTGGCAACGGGCTATGCTGACTTAGGCTTTGACGTAGATATTTCACCATTGTTTATGACACCTGCTGAAGCAGCTCAAATGGCTGTGGAAAACGATGTTCATGTCATTGGTGTATCTTCATTAGCTGCTGGTCATAAAACACTAGTTCCAGAATTAATAGCAGAGCTAGAAAAACTGGGCCGCGAAGATATCATTATTATTGTTGGAGGCGTTATTCCAGCACAAGATTATGACTTCCTTTATGAAGCTGGAGCTGTAGCGATATTTGGACCTGGTACAGTAATTCCTGTATCGGCACAAAAGATTATTGAAGAGATTTACAAACGTTTAGGCTATGAGGAAGTGTCTGAATAATGGACAAAAACAAAGGAATGCCAGAAAGTGCGCTATTTGTTATGGACGGAGTAGAGGCAACTCACGACGGAATGCAATATGGTACACCGAAAAAATTCCGAAAGAAAAAAGCAGACAATTTAAACATACAGGAGCTTGCACGAGAAGTCCGTGCAAGTTCTCGTACACAGTTGTCAAAAGCTATTACACTCATTGAAAGTTCAAATGCAACGCATAAAGCGCATGCACAGGAACTTCTACAAGAGCTTCTACCACATACAGGAAACAGTGTCCGTATTGGGATTACTGGCGTTCCTGGTGCAGGAAAGAGTTCATTCATTGAGGCTTTCGGAACGATGCTTTGTGAGATGGGGAAAAAAGTGGCAGTCCTTGCGATTGATCCAAGCTCTTCTTTATCGGGAGGAAGTATATTAGGCGATAAAACTCGAATGGAGGAGCTCGTGAAAAAGCCTAATGCATTCGTTCGTCCCTCTCCATCAGCTGGTACCCTAGGGGGTGTTCATAAAAAGACACGTGAAACGATGCTTGTTTGTGAAGCGGCTGGCTATGATGTCATTTTAATAGAAACGGTCGGTGTTGGACAAAGTGAAACGTATGTCCGCGGTATGGTTGATTTCTTCTTGCTGTTAGTTTTAACAGGTGCCGGAGACGAGCTGCAAGGCATGAAAAAGGGGATTATGGAGTTAGCAGATGCCATCGTTGTCCATAAAGCTGATGGCGATAATGTTCGCCTGGCGAAAAAAACGGTATCTGAGTACAAGCAAATTTTACATTTTTTACAGCCTGCAACTCCGGGTTGGATGTCGACAGCAATGCCTGTAAGTTCATGGGAAAAACGTGGCCTCGACAAAGTATGGAGTACAATAGGGGAATTCAGACAAATCGTTGAGGCAAATAATTACTGGTCGATCAGACGCCAAAATCAGACGCGAGATTGGTTCCAATCGATGATTACCGACCATTTAATCGATATGTTTTATGGTAATCCAGAACGTAAAGCACAAGTGCAACTTTTAGAACGTCAAATTTTAAATGGACAGTTGACAGTAACACAAGGTGTAGATCGTTTATTTAGCGATGAACAATCACAGAAATAATATAATCTTTTATGTGAGCAAGTAGGTGCACAAATTCGTCACTAACTGCTATGATAGGAGATGTATTAGCGTCGAATATCTAAGGGTAAGTCTAGGATGACGCGAACTTGAAAGGAGCTATCGCTATATGAATATGGATTACGATTTATTTATGCAAGAAATTTTAAAAACAGCACGTGCAGAAATTGAGGGTGCTGGTTATGAGCAGCTTCGCACGCCAGAAGCTGTTGAAGAGGCGTTTGCTCGTCCAGGTATAACATTAGTCATGGTGAACTCAGTATGCGGCTGTGCAGGGGGTATCGCGCGTCCTGCGGCAGCACAAAGTGTACATTACGATAAACGTCCAGACCATCTTGTAACGGTATTTGCTGGTCAAGACAAGGAAGCAACTGCAGCTGCTCGTTATCACTTCGGTGAAGATCATTTACCATCCTCCCCATCATTTGTGTTATTAAAGGATGGGCAAGTAGTAGCAGAAGTTGGACGCTATGAAATTGAAGGTCATGACCCAATGTCAGTAGTGACAAACTTACAAGCAAACTTTGAGGAATACTGCGACGAACTTTAATTTTATTCATAGAGTTAAAAGAGAAGCTATTCTATAAGTAGGAAGCCCCGCAGCTACAAAATATCTGCGGAGGCTTACTACATGACTATGCTAATTGATCCCCGATTAGCATGATTTTATAGATAACTTTATTTTATCTTCATTATACTAGTCAATTGACGTTCGAAATATTTGAAATATTGGCTAAATGAATAACCTAAAGTTCGAAATAAATAAAATTAACAGGTGTGTTGATTAGAAATAGCGGGCATTATTTGTGGTGAAACCTGTTATTTTTCTAGAACTACCATATTGTGGCTCATCACCGAAAGTTATGGATGATATTTGTTAAAACGTATTCAATGAATATAAGTTGATTGGAGTGGAGGCTGGGAGACTCCTTGGGATTAGCGTCACAGATAAGACCCTGGAGCGAAGCGGATGTTTTCTGTGCGAAAGTGGCAACGAAGCGGCTCATCGGACGCCCCCAGGAAGCTCTGCTCTGCGCGAAAGCGTAGCGACAGCAACAACAAATGTTTCTGTAGCGAAAGCAAAGCGGCAGCTACAAAGCGCCCAGTCGGAACGGAAAGCAACTACACGTTATGGTGATGTGTCTATGTTTGTGGTGAAATAAGCTAATCAATATGTTTGTAAAATTAGAGTACTGAAGGATAGGAGGCAGTCGACTTGAAGAAGTTTTCAATCGGCTATCGTACATTAAAAACGGCATTTGGTGCAGCAATCGCTATTGCCATTGCCCAATATTTTCAATTAGCTTCTTATGCATCTGCTGGTATTCTAACAATATTATGTGTACAGCCAACGAAGAAAAAATCCCTTCATGCTGCTTATACACGATTCGTCGCAAGTATTATCGGTATGCTTTATGCATTTTTGAGCTTTGAGCTATTTTCCTATCACCCACTGACATTAGCAGGTATGCTTATCATTTTTATACCAACAATCGTGTCGTTGAAGGTAGCAGATGGCTTTGTCTCTAGTGCGGTTATTATCATGCATATATACGCAGCTAAGAGTTTTTCATTAGCACTTGTTTATAATGAATTCGCATTGATGGCTATTGGTTATGGGACTGGAATAGCTATAAATATGTATATGCCAGACATTCAAAAGGAATTAAATTACTATCGAGTTAAAATTGAGGAACTTTACAGTAAGATTTTTTTAGAAATTGCCAATTATTTAAGAGAAGGCGATACGTTGTGGGATGGACAAGAAATTATTGAAGCAATCAAAGCATTAAATAATGCGAAATCCCTAGCATTTAAAGATGTTGAAAATCATTTTATGAGACGAAAAAATGACTACTATTTGTATTTTGATATGCGAGAACAACAGCTAGAAATTATAGATAGGGTACTTCCAAAAATAACGGCACTTCCTGTTATAGTACAAGAGGGAATTATCGTTGCTGACTTTTTACAAGATCTCGGGAAACACGTTCATTCAGGAAATACGGCTAGTCATTTTAGAGAGAAGTTAGAGCAGGTAAAACGAGATTTCGCCCAATTACCTTTACCGAAAAACCATGAGCAATTTCTAGCGCAAGCGGCACTCTATCAATTTATAGAGGAAATGGATCGATATTTAGAAATTAAGCAGTCTTTCAAGGGGTTAAAGGTAAAGAAAGAGCGCCCGCAGTAATGCGGACGCCTAGCTTTTCATTACACTAGCATTGATAAGCCGAATGCTAGAGATGAAATTACCATGATTGCGACCATAGTATAAACAACGATTTTTTGAAATTTTTTATTACTCATATGCTCGTTCGCTCCTTCTTTTCTTATAAATAGTTTAGCAAATCTGAAAAATTTCTCAAGTAGTAGAGTTTTGACGAAAAAGTCTGTAAAATAGATTATGTACCATAACAGAAGGAGATGTCACCATGGAGAAAGTAGATCACATCGGGATTGCGGTACGCGATCTTGATGAACGCATTACATATTATACAGAAACTTTAGGCTTAAAGTTACTGAAAGTGGAAGAGGTAGAATCTCAACAGGTTCGTGTTGCATTTATTGATGCTGGCAACGTAAAAATTGAGTTATTAGAACCGATGAGTGAAAAAAGTGCTATTCATGGATTCATCGAGAAACGTGGAGAAGGTATTCACCATGTAGCTTTCGGTGTGACAGGAATTCGTGAGCGCATGGCAGAGCTTCGTGAAAAAGGTGTACGTCTTTTATCGGAAGAGCCAGGACCAGGTGCTGGTGGTGCAGAGGTTGCTTTCATGCATCCGAAATCATCTTTCGGTGTGTTATATGAATTATGCGATAAAAGTGGAAAAGGGGATAAGTGATCAATATGGATATGTTCGACAAAATTAATGACTTGTATGACCGTAAGACGGTAATTGAACTTGGCGGTGGCTATGAGCGCATCGAGAAGCAACATGAAAAAGGGAAATTAACAGCTCGTGAGCGTATTGAATTATTACTAGACGAAGGTACTTTTTTCGAGATTAACCCATTCATTACACACCGTACAGTAGACTTCGGCATGGACAAAATGGAAGGTCCTGGTGATGGTGTAGTAACTGGTTTCGGTAAAATTAATGGACGTCCAGTATACTTATTCTCTCAAGATTTCACAGTATTTGGTGGAGCGCTTGGTGAAATGCATGCCAAAAAAATGGCAACAGTGATGGACCTAGCTGCAAAAAATGGTACACCATTCATCGGTATTAATGATTCAGGTGGTGCTCGTATTCAAGAGGGTGTACTTTCACTTGATGGTTATGGTCATATTTTCTATCGTAATGCAATCTACTCTGGGGTAATTCCACAAATCTCAGTTATCATGGGACCATGTGCTGGTGGAGCGGTATATTCTCCAGCAATTACAGACTTCATTCTAATGGTTGATAAAACATCTCAAATGTTTATTACAGGACCTAAAGTTATCGAAACGGTAACAGGTGAAAAAATCTCTGCTGAAGATTTAGGTGGTTCTAAAGTAAACAACGCTGTAAGTGGTAACGCACACTTCCGCGCACCATCTGAAGAAGCAGCGATTGATCAAATTAAGAAACTATTAAGCTACTTACCACAAAATAATAAAGAAAAAGCTCCACGTCAGGCACGTCCAGAGGGTGATGACTATCGTCCAGAAATCGTGGATGCTGTACCAATCGAAACTACACGTCCTTATGATGTACGTAAAGTAGTCGAGCAAGTAGTGGACGAAGGTTCCTTTATGGAAGTTCACTCAGAATTTGCGAAAAACGTAGTAGTTGCTTTCGCGCGTATTGCTGGAGAATCAGTTGGCCTTGTATGTAACCAACCTAAAGTACTAGCTGGTGGGTTAGATATTGATTCTTCGGACAAAGCTGCTCGCTTCATCCGTACTTGTGATGCTTACAATATACCAATCATCACATTTGAAGACGTTTCTGGCTTCTTCCCAGGCGTTAAACAAGAGCATGGTGGAATCATCCGTCACGGAGCGAAAATCCTTTATGCATACTCAGAAGCAACTGTACCAAAAATTACAGTGATTCTACGTAAAGCATACGGTGGTGCGTACGTTGCCCTTAACTCTAAATCAATCGGAGCTGACCTTGTATTCGCATGGCCAAATGCTGAAATTGCGGTTATGGGTGCAGCAGGTGCAGCAAACATCATCTTCGCACGTGAAATTGCAAAATCAGAAGATCCAGAAGCAACACGTGCTGCTAAAATTGAAGAATATAAAGAAAAATTCGCAAATCCATACGTTGCGGCATCCCGCGGTATGGTAGACGATGTTATCGATCCACGTGATACACGTATTAAGTTGATTCAAGGGCTAGATATGTTATCCAACAAACACGAAACACGCCCAGAGAAAAAGCACGGAAACATTCCTCTATAAAAAATTGTACAAGCCTAGTAGTCATTCGATTACTAGGCTTTTCTTTTAGACTTGAATTTAATTTGATAAGATAAAAAATTAATGAAAATGGCAGATAATTGGCTCATCACCAAAAGTAGAGGATAACATTTGTTAAAACGTATACCACGTATAGTAGTTGATCTCCGTTCCGGCTGGAAGCCCCTAGGAAAGCGCCCAGCCGGAACGGAGATCAACTACACGTTATTTTGAGGAGACAGAAAATTGAAACATATTCTTATTTCATCCGTACATATATGTAAGAGGAGTTGAGATGAATGGAATGGAAACAATTACAAAAAGAGCAAGAAATGATTCATGCACAATTAAGAACTGCTAGTAGGTTAAGTGAACAAAAGATTTTAATTGAACAGCAAATCGAGCATGAACAACAAGAAATTTACAAACATTCTAAAGAACTCAATCAAATTCGTTTGAGACTCGATAAGTTAGAAGGCTTTTCTTTTATGAATATGATTCGAACGTGGACAGGGCAACAAGATGAACTACGTGAAGAAAAAATTGATAAAGCAGCCATTCTTGAATTAAAAATAAATGAAGCAAAGAAGATGGATGTTGACTTGACGCATGATTTGGGGCAAATCAACACCAAACTTTCTCAAATTAATAAACAAGAGTTAAAAGGAGCTTTAAGCCAATTAAATGCTAAAAAGAAAGGCTACTTACAAATCCATGAGCCTGAACAGGCAAAAAGGCTTGAGCAATTAGCACATGAAGAAATGTTAACGAAACAACTAATTACGGAAATAAAAGAAGCAGTGGATGCTGGTGAAGCAGCACTTACTAAGCTTGGACAAGCTGCAGAGTCCTTGCATTCTGCAAATGGATACTCGACGTGGGATACGTTTTTTGGTGGGGGGCTCATTGCCACAAGTTTAAAGCATGACGCACTTGATAAGACCGAAAATTATCTTCACAATGCTCAAATTACGTTACAACGCTTCCACAACGAACTGTTAGATGTACATGATATATCAACGAAATCATTACAAGTTGAAACAGATGGATTCGTAAAATTTGCGGACTATTTCTTTGATGATGTTTTTTCAGCTTGGTCTGTCCATTCTAAAATATCTACCGCAAGAGAGCAGGTTTCTCGTGTGCAAGATGATGTACATAATACAATTTTGCGTCTACAGGATAAACATAACAAGGCAGATAACTATTTGCAGTCTCTGCAAAAAGAAAAAGAAGCGGTTTTTCAAAATGTAGATGTAAAGTAACCTGTGAAAAGAATCTCCCTCTTTTCACAGGTTTTTTCTTCGTTTAGCAATATAGGATGATTGATTGGTGATTTCCGTTTCAAGCTAGCTACCCGTTTTCCTGTGAGTGAGCATCGGACCGCTGCCTTCGTTTTCGCAAATATTGTTGAATGTTGCTGACACAACGTTAGCACTACGCTTTCGCACAGATAAAACATTGTTGTTGTCGATATGGAGAATAATATTTTAAGCAAGTAGCGCTAAGCCTATTACAAACCTCAAAAAAGCGTAGTAATGAAGCCATTGTCGCCAATGTCTGCAAGAGACTTGTCATTTTCATAAAGCTTCACCATTTATAACTTAAAATCTCCTTTAGGTTTTACGTTCTCGTCTCATTTTTGACAGGCTTATTTGGGTAGTCTTTTTAGTGTATTAGCCCTTATATGAGCTGTCTAACCAAGTGTAGCCTACCCAACCATAATCCATTTTTTCTTAAAGATAAATTCCTAATCGTTCACAAGTAACGGATGCAATTAAGTTTTTTCTTTCCTATAAATATAGTAGGGAAAGTAATTTTTTGATGTATGTCTATTGAATAGAAATATGCTGGTGACTGACATGAAAAATAACTACATTTCAAACTTAGCCTTCATTTTGCATTTTCCTAATCTCAACAATGTTCTTCCAGATTGCCCTATCAACTTTGGCAAAACTACGTATGCTTGGCGTTGTATTTACTTCAAATAATAGAGGTTTTCCTTTAAGATTTATTCCAAAATCAATGCCATATTCTCTACAAGGAAAGTGGGACGCTATTACTTCAGATGCTAAAATCGAATATTTTTTTAGAGAATCTATTGTTTGATCTTTCTTTGTATTATCCATCATCAAATAACCTGATAATAATTCATCAATCGATATTGCTTGAGAACCCCGATTTGAATTGACAATCCCATGATCCTCAGTTGCAATCCTTCCGTAAATTCCACCAATTATCCATTTTCCCTTTAGATTTTGAACATGAACACGAATGGATATTGAATCCCCATCAGGAGTTAGACTTTTGACCCCCTCCTGTATAATATAAATTCCGCTTAATCTATCGTGTTTCTCATATGGATGTAGAACTTGATGGAAATCCTCAATTGCCGCCACACACTTATTTATTTCTTCACCTTGTATGTTAAATCCGTTAAAACAATAGTGTCCATCTTTTCTTTTGTAGACTTTATAAATTGCTCTTCCTTGTCCAGTGCTATCATGTTTCACATAAACATACTCATATCTATTTAATATATCGATTAGGTTTTCTAGACTGTAAAGTGTTGATTTTGGAATGAAGTTAGTTGTTAAAGGATTTTGATTTAAAAGTAAGAATTGTTCCCATTTTCCAAGTCCGTTTTTCAATGAATTCACCTCATTTAGTAAGATATTTTTATTTCTTTTGTATTAATAATGTAGCCCTCACCACTTATGGAGGTTACTGTATTGTATGAAAATAGATTTATCTTGCATGGGTGAGACTTGGTAACTCGACTAATATCTACTATTTTTCTGCTAGAGTCCCATAATAAATTTACTACACTAGAAAAGTAGCATTATGATGGTTCTCAATATATCCATTTTTTTGATTTCAAAATCATTAGTTTCTAATATATCTGCCCTGCTAATCTTTACTTTTAGGCATATGTTAATAGGAGATATCGAGTAAGGAGATGGAAGATATTGAAAAAAACGACCAAATTTAAAAAAATAATATATTCAGACAAACTTGAATTTTTAATGGAAGCCCATAACGGTCTTTCCGCAAAAATTGTAGAGGAAGTCGGTTTTAAATGGATATGGGCGAGTGGTCTATCGATATCAGGATCATTGGGTGTAAGAGATAATAATGAAGCATCATGGACGCAGGTATTAGATATACTTGAATTTATGAGTGATACGACAACAATTCCCATTCTATTAGATGGGGATACGGGATATGGAAATTTTAATAATGCTCGAAGGTTAGTTAGAAAACTAGAACAATTGAATATTGCTGGAGTCTGTATCGAGGATAAAATTTTTCCAAAAACGAACTCATTTATTAATGGAGAAACACAACCTCTCGCATCGATTGAAGAATTTTGCGGGAAAATAAAAGCAATGAAAGATACTCAAGAGGATGAAGACTTTATGGTTGTAGCTAGAGTCGAGGCTTTTATTGCAGGCTTGGGATTAGATGAAGCCCTTAAACGTGCGGAATCCTACAGGAAGGCGGGCGCCGATGCAATTCTTGTGCATAGTAAAATGTAAAGGCATCACGTCCTATGATAATGCCTTCGAGACCAACCTCGTGTTGCTGTCGCTACGTCAACACTCCGCTTTCGCACAAAAAACATCGGTCGCTGTCGCTACGCTTTTGCGCAGAAAACATTTGCTGCTGTCGCTACGCTTTTGCGCAGAAAACATTTGCTGCTGTCGCTATGCTTTCGCGCAGAAAACATTTGCCGCTGTCGCTATGCTTTCGCGCAGAAAATATTTGCCGCTGCCGCTATGCTTTCGCGCAGAAAATATTTGTTGGCCCGTCGCCCTCAGGAAAGCGCCCAGTCGGAACGGAAATCAACCCACGTTTTGCCGAAGAGCTATTTATCTAAACGAAGTGTCAGTATAATTACGCTAAGAAATAATTGCTATTCCTTCATAAAATAGCTTATTTCATGTTAGCGAATGATTTCAACTCTTTAAACGTTGTGCTAAAATAAAACGTATACTATATCGTGGAAAAACACGTAAACTAAGGGAGTCTTACAACATGACAAGTCGTTTAGTAGAAGAGTTTTTTGAGCTCGTACAAATCGATTCAGAAACAAAACATGAACAAGTGATTGCGCCGATTTTAATCGACAAATTAACAGCGCTTGGTTTTACAGTAGAACAAGATGATGCACATACTCGTAACGGGCATGGAGCAGGGAATATACTTGCTACGTTAAAAGGTTCGTTAGATATCGAACCGATTTATTTTACTTCTCATATGGATACAGTTGTCCCAGGTAAAGGTATTAAACCGTCTCTTCGTGAAGATGGCTATATCGTTTCAGATGGTACAACAATTTTAGGTGCCGATGATAAAGCTGGTCTTGCCGCATTATTTGAAATGGCTAAACGCTTAAAAGAGCAAAATATTGAACATGGAGATATTGAATTTATTATTACAGCTGGTGAAGAAAGTGGACTCGTTGGAGCGAAAGAGTTAGATCCATCTAAAATTAAAGCAAAATATGGCTTTGCAGTGGACAGTGACGGTAAAGTAGGAGGAATTGTAACTGCAGCGCCTTTCCAAGCAAAAATTTTCACTAAAATAATTGGGAAAACAGCGCACGCTGGTGTTGCTCCAGAAAAAGGAGTGTCAGCGATTACGGTTGCTTCCAAATGTATTGCACAAATGAAACTTGGTCGATTAGATGAAGAAACAACAGCAAATATCGGTCGCTTTGAGGGTGGTCAGGCAACAAATATTGTCTGTGATGAAGTAACGATTCTTGCAGAAGCTCGTTCAATCGACAAAGCGAAGCTAGATGCACAAACTAAGCATATGCAGGAGACGTTTGAGCAAGTTGCAGCTTCACTAGGAGCAAAGGCTGAAGTTGAAGTAAAGCTAATGTATCCTGGATTCCGTGTAACAGAATCAGATAAAGTTGTTCAAGTGGCAATGGCGGCTGTGCACAACATCGATCGTACACCAAAGCTAGGAATTTCAGGTGGAGGTTCCGATGCTAATGTTATTGCAGGCTTTGGCATCCCTACAGTAAATCTTTCTGTTGGGTATGAAGATATTCATACAACAAATGAAAAGATCCCAGTAGAAGAATTAGAAAAATTAGCAGATTTACTTGTCGAAATCGTCAAAGAGTCTGCGAAAAAATAACAACAAAAATCGAGGATGTGACCGCATGGAAAGTATAAAAGCAGTAGTTTTTGCTTGTGGTACAGAGGAATATGCAGTGCCTGTGGAACAAGCGATTTCGATTGAAAAGTTAGAGCAAGTAACACCGATTCCTCATTTGCCTAATTATCTTCTAGGCTTCACAAGAATTCGTGGCGAGCTTGTCCCTGTGCTTGATTTTGAGCGTATTCTTTATAATCGTTCTTCTAATGCTGCAACAGCACGAATTATAGTGTTGAACACGGATGTTGTGAATTACGGATTACTTGTAACAGAAGCTCGTGAAATTCTTGATTTTGATGAGTCAGTATTAAAGCAGATGGGACTTGTCAATTATTCAAAAACGCGCTACTTTACAGCTGTTGCTAATCTTGAAAATCGCATGATCACATACGTAGACCCGAAAATACTTGTGAATTCATTAGAAGGTATACGTGAAATTATAAATTATTTGCACAAAATGCTTGAAAATGAAAAAGAAAACGTAGAGGCTTGAGTTTTTATTAAAGTGTTTAAGTAAACACATCATCGTTGATGTTTTAGACGGAATTACAAATATGTGATTCTGTCTTTCTTTTTAAGTGGTTTCCTAACAATAAAAGGAAAATGAATAATCGATGTTGAAATTTAAGCTTATTACCAAAACGTGTGGTTGATTTCCGTTCCGACTAGGGGCGTCTGGGCAAAAAGTATATTATGTGCGAAAGCGAAGTGTTAAGATGAGCTAAATTTTATTTAGGCTGTAAATTATGAGTAAATATAAGACTTTAATTGTGTGTACATTACAAATAAGCATAATTATGAATTTATCTTTCTATAAATTAAGTAAATATTAATCATTGGGGAGGTGTTTGTCACATGGATTCAAAGGAAAAGGAAACACCAGAAGAAAAAAGAGAACGTTTAAGACAAAGTGAATTAAAAAATAATCCTACTGGTTCTCTAAACGATGGAGTAAATAGAGGAGTTGGTGGAAATTTAACTGGTATGAGTTGGAAAGAGATAGTGGTATTAGTTTTAGTATTATTTATAGGATATATTGTATACAAATTGTTTTTTTAGTGAACTTAAAAATAGAAGATTCGAATAAGTGTGAGCGGTAATCGTTGCACGTTCCGACCAATTTTTTCTCCCTGTTTGATAAGTTTGATCGGACAAATCTACTTCATCCATAATTTGTGGACACCATTTTTCGTTCATGATTTTAATCATTATGTACAATTACTTATCTTTAATGTTACAGAATACCTCAACGCTTTTTACTGCTATAGTAAAAATAACCTGTGTTCCTATTATTTTATTCGAAAGTTGTCAACATAATTATGCATTTTACCTACAGACATATTCATTCTAACGTCGTATTATGTAAGGTAAGAAAACTACTGTAAAGGCAAACTTCACCGAAAGGGAAGGACGCAAAGCCATGAGTCTAAACACTATTCTAGTGCATGATTGTCAGGTTGCCAGGTTCTGTTCTATGAGCCTTGGCATATATAGAATGGAGATGTAACATATGGTAAGTCGGTCACTATTTAGAGCAGTCATTGTTTTTGTAGTAACAATTGTAAGTACATTAGGATTAACAATGGGAAAGGTAGACGCAATGGATATGCAAGATAAGGCTACCTGGTTATGGGATACGACAAAGATTGTTGAAGATGAATCAGGAGTACTCTCATTTTTAGAAAGCAAACATGTTAATAAATTATATTTACAAATTAATAATGATATAGCAAGTAGCTATTATAAAAGCTTTATCGATCAAGCATCCGCAAAAGGTATAAAAGTATATGCGTTGGATGGTGCTGCGAGCTGGGTTTCAGCAGAGGGCTATCAAATGCAGGATCAGCTGTTTGATTGGTTACATACATATAATGAGAACGCAGCAGCAACAGAGCAATTTTCAGGAGTCCATCTCGATGTAGAGCCCTACTTAAATAGCGGTTGGAGCTCGAACCAAGTAAAAACGATTGAATCCTATCAAGCGCTTCTTACTAGAGCTAAAGAGAATACCGATCAATTACAATTGCCGTTGGAAGTGGATATGCCATTTTGGTTTGACGAAATTAAATACAACAATCAATTTGGACAAGGTTTATTAGCGGAGTGGGTGATTGACCAAGTGGAAAGTGTTTCGATTATGGCTTATCGAGATGCTGCTAAAGACATTATTAAAATTGTTGAACATGAAATAAACTATGCACAGAAAGTAAATAAATCAATTGTTATTGGTGTGGAAACAGGAGCCTCTGATGAAGGGCAAAATATTACCTTCTATGATGATGGAGAATCCTATATGAATAAACAATTAGCACAAGTTCATAAAAACTATGCCAAAAAAACAAGCTATAATGGTTTTGCCATTCATCATGTTGATAGTTGGATGAATATGCAGCCGTAAAAAAATCCTCTCCAGCACATTAAGTTGGAGAGGATTTTCTTTGTTATTATGAAAGTCGACCGCTATAGTCTTCAAATTTAAATTCACGAATGACTTTAATGCCTTCTTCATCGTTATAAGAAACGATTGATGGAAGATTTACACCATTAAACATATGGTTTTTCACCATTGAATAATGCGCCATATCTGTAAATACAAGACGGTCGCCTGGTTTTAAAGGTTGTTCAAATGAATAATCACCAATTACATCACCAGCAAGACATGTAAGCCCGCCTAGACGATATGTGTATGCTAGCTCATTTGGTTGACCTGAACCGATAATCATTGGGCGGTATGGCATTTCTAGAACGTCTGGCATATGACATGTTGCCGATGTATCTAAAATTGCTAAGTCCATATCGTTTTTTTGTACATCAAGAACAGTTGCAACTAAATAACCTGTATTGAGGGCAACAGCTTCTCCTGGCTCTAAATATACGAGAAGATTATACTTGTCTTGAATATAATTAATGATATTCACAAGTTTTTCTACATCATAATCCTCACGAGTAATATGGTGACCACCGCCAAAGTTTAACCATTTCATTTGGTGTAAGACATCACCAAATTTTTCTTCGACAACTTGTATAATACGCTCTAACGTATCTGAGTTTTGCTCACACATTGCGTGGAAGTGTAAGCCATCAATACCTTCAAGCTGTGACTTGTCGAAGTTGGCTAATGTTGTACCAAGACGAGAATTTGTGTAGCAAGGATCGTAAAGCGCTGTTTCAATTTCAGAGTACTCAGGATTGATACGAATACCACATTCAATTGTTTTACCAGCAGATTTTACTTTGTCCTTATATTGAGCCCATTGGTTAAATGAATTAAACACGATGTGATCAACATAGTCAAGAAGCTCGTCCATTTCGTGCTCCACGTAAGCTGGTGCATAGACATGAACTTCTTTGCCCATTTTTTCATAGCCCAGTCGAGCTTCGAATAATGAGCTTGACGTAATCCCTGCCAAATATTCACCCACTAATGGGAATGTTGAATGCATTGAAAATCCTTTTAAGGCTAATAAAATACGGCAGCCAGTACGATCTTGAATCGATTTTAAAAGTTCTAGATTTTTTGTTAATAATCGTTCATCCACTACGTAAGAAGGGGATGGAACTTTTGAGAAATCAATTGGTTTCATCGGCTTAATTCCTTTGCATCTAAATCAAGGTCAAGTAATTCTGGATTATGGCTTTCTTGCCATGGTAGACCCCATTTATTTAGTGCATCCATGAATGGATCTGGATTGAAATCTTCTACGTTCCAAACACCTGGTTTACGCCATTGACCGTTCATCACAAGCATAGCACCAATCATTGCTGGTACACCAGTTGTGTAAGAAATCGCCTGTGAACCAACCTCGTTATAGCATTCCTCGTGGTCACATACGTTGTACACATAATAAGTTTTTTCCTTGCCATCTTTTAGACCGCGGATGATACAACCGATATTAGTTTTTCCTTTTGTACGTGGTCCAAGTGATGCTGGATCAGGAAGTACAGCTTTCAGGAAGTGAATTGGTTGAACCATTTGCCCTTCAAATTCGATAGGCTCGATAGAAGTCATTCCAACATTCTCTAATACTTTTAAATGTGTTAAGTATTTTTCTGAGAATGTCATCCAGAAACGAATTTGCTTTAAGCCTTTAATGTTTTTAGCAAGTGATTCTAGTTCTTCATGGTATAAAAGGTAAATATCTTTTGGTCCGATTTCTGGTAAGTTATAAACCTCTTTTTTCTCAAGTGGTGCAGTTTCGACCCACTCGCCTTCTTTCCAGTAACGACCATTCGCAGTAATTTCACGAATGTTGATTTCTGGGTTGAAGTTTGTTGCGAAATGGTAACCGTGATCACCAGCATTTGCATCCACGATATCAATGTAGTGGATTTCATCAAATTCATGTTTTTGTGCATGAGCTGTGAAAACGCCCGTTACACCTGGGTCAAAACCGCTACCAAGTAAAGCAGTTAAGCCAGCTTTTTCGAACTTCTCTTTATAAGCCCATTGCCATTTATATTCAAATTTTGCCGTTTCAGGTGGCTCGTAGTTTGCAGTATCCACATAGTGCACACCTGTCGCTAAGCAAGCATCCATAATCGTTAAGTCTTGATAAGGTAGTGCTACATTAATAACAACTTCTGGTCCGAAGGCTTTAATAAGCTCAATAACCTCTTCCGTCTTGTCTGCGTCTACCTGTGCGGTATGAATCTTTGTTTTTCCGCCATCTAGTTTTTCTTTTAGAGCGTCACATTTTGAAACAGTTCTACTTGCGATACAAATCTCCTCAAATACGTCCGAATTTTGAACACACTTGTGTACCACAACACTGGCTACTCCGCCAGCTCCTATAATCAATGCTTTACCCAATTGTCTACCCCCAAATTCATAAAAAGTATTGTCAAACAAGCTGATTATACAGAAAATTGATTTACTACTCAATCATTGTTTTTAAATTTTCTACAAAATTTTTTATTTTTCAACAATAATTGCCCGAATTCAAAGGGGAATACTACCAAAAAAGAGGATATTAGTGAAAAAAATCCCTTACCTACTGGTGTAGAGAAGGGGGAAATGCCTTTTTTTGTTCAACGAGCGTGTGAACTTCAAAAACTGTAATTTTAAGTCAACCGAGTTATTTAGAAAAACGATTCGATATTTGTTGTTTTTCATCCCCCCATAAATAAAAAAAGATTAGTAGTAATGTACTAAAAAAACCCATTACAAGGGCATAAGTGCTGAGGGCCACATCCACTTGACTTTGCATAGCATAAATGAAAATAGCTCCAAGTGTTAACAAATTTCCAATAATAAGCGATACAAAATGAAATCGTCTATTCATAGCACAAGCCCTCCTATATATAATTTACATGTTCTAAAAAATGAAAATACACTTCAATTATCTCATGATTCAGAACTTTATCCAATGTTTTTAATCAGAGGATTACCGCCACAGATGAAGCGGCGGAAAGAGATGTGTTAGCGGCGGAAAGGTATGTGTTAGCAGTGGAAAACTATGGCCAATCGGCGAAAAGTCTCCACCAAGCGGCGGAAAAGCATGTCCAAGCAGTGGAACCCTGTGCCGAGCAACGCGAGTGAAGCGGCTCATCCAGACGCCTTCGGGAAAACGCCCAGTCGGAACGGAAATCAACCCTCGCTATCTGATGAACCACAATGTGTACTGACTTTCATTAATTATGTGGACTGATGATTCAGTTTTGAAATTGAGAGAATTATAGAAAAATTATTGCTATTTAGTTTGTTTTAGATTTAAAGATGGTAAAATACTTATAAGACTTTTCTTTTGGTGAAGGTGAGGATTTAAATAGTGATCAAACAGTTTGATGAGCAAGTCCAACAGATAAATGAATTATTTTTAAATGGTCATGTAAAAGAAAGCTATCTATTAGCCAAAGCAGTTTTAGCAAATAGTGCCTTTACAGAACATGAGTCATTCGCAACAATCCAACAGCACGTCGCATTGTTGGAAGCGAACGGTTATGCAAATATGCCTGCTCCTACTGCTGAAAAAGTGAAGCAAAGTGTTGAACGAACAGATGGCTCTTATCCAGAGCGTGATGCACTCGCTGCATACATAGGAAGTGAGGATGACCAGCAATTCGGTAAAGTAGTAGATGAATTACTAGCTGGATCGGTCGAGGCACAAGCGAATGCATATTATACAATGGCTGAATATTTTGCTCTTGCAAAGGAGCATGATAAAGCACTTGTGCAATATGCGGAAGCGATAAAACTACAGCCAAATAAAGCTCTTTACTGGGGAGCCTTCGCACAGTTTTTGAGCCGTAATGAAGGCAGTCCGTATTTGGCACTACGTCTTATTGAAGAAGCTATTCAGTTAGATAGTATGAACCCTCGCTGGTACTATATTCAAGGGAATATTTTTTTACAGCTTGTTGCAACTACAAAAAATTTAAGCTATTTACCTGCTTTAGAAGAAGCCTGGGAAAAGGCTAAGAAACGTTGCTCAAATAAACAGGTGTCATTAAAAGTGGACATTGCGAAATCCAATGACGTGCTGTCACAATGGAAAAAACAAATGCTATAAGAGGAATGAGTAGCTGCCCTAAAAATTGTATGCTTAAAAAATAGATTTTCTGAAGTAAAGGTAAAATTCAAGCCTGTTCGATGAATTTACTGTAACGGGTAGGGAAATGATTATTGAATATCAATAGAAATAGCGTAATTAGATAATAAACAAGGTAGGGATTGATAATGAAACCTTTGCCTTGTTTATTATTATTGTATTGAATTATGGCTAAAATTTCGTTGGATGAAAGTTTAGTTCTTTGTTCAGCAGGGATATAGCACTCTTCAAGCTCCTATTCTAATAGTTTGAAATATAGAAGTGCAATTGAGAACAAACATCCAGTAGCTATAAGATTTAAACTTAAAGTAGCAAATACTGATGGACTTAAATATCATTTCGTAGTTGGTAATGGATGGTACTTAACTGGTTCAAATTACGATAATTTGATGATTGAATTTGAAGATCCTGATCCTGATGGTGATTCTCGAGCTATTGACTGGAGTAACTTTGTACAAGATTTTGATTTTGCATATATGCAATATTAGCAAAATAGAAGCCCTTATTCGTTTATAAGGGCTTTTACTGTTTATGTTTATATTTATTTTAATTACCTAAATTGCAATTACAAGTTGAACACTTTTTTTAAAAAAACACCCCAGAGGTTCCTTTGTCTTCTGTTTGTCGGTC
>NZ_LIYL01000058.1:0-21917 GCF_001278875.1 Lysinibacillus sp. FJAT-14222
AAAAGAGAATCCCACAGAAAAGCTGATAGGTCAGTTTTTCTGTGGGATTTTGTATATGTTGATGAATAATCTAGGTTCTCTTTTATATGGTTAATGTTTTGTTATTCCAATGACAACTTTTATTTTTTCAATATAAAAGATGCTTATTATACACCAGGTTTATGGGATACAGAAGGTTTTTCGTTCTTTTTTTCTTTTGTATTTGAGACCCCCTTTGCCATCATGCGTTTTATCCCACCTTGGCTATTTTTAGCAACTTTCGGTATGTACGTAGTGATGTATTTCCGTTATCGCAAATCCATTCCCAGTTTATACAATAAACAACAAGGAACCACTTATGGAGTTACCCCCCTCTTCATTTGAGCGCCAAATCGTTTGGCAATAGAAGCTAAATATGACTGAACAACATCTAATTTAAAATCATTTTATACGATTTTATCTAGGCATCCAAAAATCCCCTTTAAGTAAATGTTAACTACAGATTACTGTAGCTCTTTTAACATTTTCTACTTAAAGGGGATACTATCAAAAGTGCTCCTATTATATATATTCTCAGGTTCTTATCTAATGCGTGAGCAATCGAATCGTTTTTGTACGACTAATTGGAACTGCTGAATCGTGCTCGACGACGACAACAGTTGAAAATTTATTATAATAATGGTCATCATGTGCCTTAGGAGATAAAATAATAAGCTTGCGTTGTAATTCGTTTACATATAAATCAAACACTTTTTCTTTCCGCTCCTCATCTAATGCACTATCAAACTCATCTAGGACGATGAAGCTCGGTGAAGTATTTAAATTTTGTAGCAAAGCTAGTGCAAATAATAGTGAGCTTAATGATTCTTCTCCGCCTGACACACCTTTTCCAAGCTTACCATGTCTGGCCTTTGTGCCAACATCTTCTAAACGGCCACTATGACCTATTTTCCGTGCTTTAATATACAATTTAAAAATCGTACGACCTTTTTTATCTTCAAAACGTTCATATTCAATTTTTCCTTCAAATTGGAATTCATCCATATATTTCGAAAATAAATTATTAATTTTAAGAACATTCATATTGATGGTCGTTTCAAGACGATTCTCATTTTCTAATGCTCGATTTCTGTGGATTTCTAAGTATTCCTGTGTTTGATCTACTGTCTCTTTTTTTATGTCAAAGTCATCTTTTACCGCAATATAATTACGCTCCGCCTCTGGATTCACTTTTTCAGCTCGCGCATTCTCAAAGTTGATACGGGCTGTGGTATTATCATTTTTCAGCTTTGTCACAGTGCTATTTATTACTAGAGGCACTTCTTGTACTTCAGCAAAAATATCTGGAATAATTGTTGCTAGCTCTTCCAAACAAAGTTGTTCTTGCAAAATAGAGGCCTCTGCCACTTCGAATTCTTCCTGATATTTGACAAGCATCTTTTTCGTACCTTGCACATCATTTTCCGCATCTGTTAAATCACGCTTAAGCGATCGAATATCACTTTCCTTCTGTCTACAAACATCATGAAGCTTGTAGCTCTCTTCCTTCAATTGGTTAACTGTGCTATTTGATTCATCAATAGTACGATTCATTTCTGTTAACTCTGATTTCGTTTTAGCAAGCTGTTCTTGCACTTTCTTTAAAGCCCCAAGCTGTTCATAAATACCTAGCTCGGCTTTTAGTTTTTCTAATTCAAATTGGATGGCTATTTTTTTCTCTTGCTCGTTTTGTAGAGCTGTTGTCATCTGGATTTCTTGCTTCTGAAGCGCTACAAACTGCTCGTCCAGCTTTGCTTTGTACTGTAGCTTATGATGCTTAAATTCGGCATCTACAACACTTGCTTCTGCCTTCTGCACATCCTTAATAATACTATTTAGCTTTTGCAAGTTGAGTTGATTTTCTTTAAATTGTGTTGTCGCTGCTGTTAACTGCACTTCAAGCTGCGTTCTTTGCTTGCGCATTTTGTGTAACTGCTCTGTCAGCATTTTATCATTTAAAATAACTGTATTTTTTTCTTGTGCACCTCGATAGCCACTCTCGTCTACTAATAAATCGCCTTCGATTTTAGGTGCTTGCATGTCGAAAAATTGCTGCACCCACCATAATGCTTTTACGGCAAAATTTTGTTCTGTTTCCGATAATCCTTGTCGAACAACTAATTTTTGCGCTGGTAAACTAGTGGTGAAGCGCTCTGGTACAATTGAACGCAATGACACATGATACACATCATTGAACGCTACTTTCACTTTTGCATCATAGAAAATGGTATATTTAATTGAATTTAAACGATTTTCATGCTCTATTGTGGCACCTTCTGCTAACGTCACTAAGTCTCGGAATGTATAAGCCGGGATATCTCGTTGCTTGAATTGTTGTAAGCCCGCTAATTGACGAGCAGAATATATTTGATTGTTTTCACGTTGGGTAATTTCAATTGTTGTATTTTCAAGTGCCTGCTCTAACGAAACTTTTTTCTTATAATAATCCTGAATTTGCTGTTCAAGATGTGTAATTTTTTGTTGTACTTGGTGAGCACTCGTATGCTCTGCTAGGAGTGCGATTGCTTCCTGTTCCGCTTTTTCGATTTCCTCTAGCTCCCATTTAAGGGTTAAACGATTTTCATTAAGCTCATCCTTTTGCACAGTCAAATTTATTAATTGCTGCTGTAATTGTTTATATTGCCGTTCAATTATAGCTAGTTTTTGCTGTGCATCATTGAAATTCGCTTTTGTTACATCCTCTGTAAAACGAAGCTGTTTACGCTGTTCTTCTGTATGAACAAGCTGCGCCTTTAATTCCTGCTCTGTCGCAATCAGAGTCTCTCGTTTCTTGAATAACTGCTCAAGCAATGTTGACTTTGAACGCTTTTCCTCGTCCATTTTCAGTTGCTTTTTATGAAGCTCTTGTAATAGGAGCTTTGCTTTTTCGATTTGTTTCTTTATTTGTATTATTTTTTCTTCTGTATCTTGATGAATGTCTGTGTGCTTCTTTTGTTTTTCTTTAAGTTCTTGCTTTTGATTGTTGTATAATTGGACTAGTGTCATGGTATAGAGGATATGTGCTTTTCCTGCATCATATAAACGAGCCTTATTATTTTTCAAACGATCAAATTCTTCTTTTGCTAATTTCAAATTAAATTCAGCCTGCTTAACAACTGTCTTTGCAGCTGCCAATTCTTGTTCCAACTCTTTAACACCTTCAATTGCCGTTTCCCACGATTGCTGAATTTCAGTAATATTATGCATTTCACTAAATCGACGAAAACGCTCTTCGGGCGCCATCACAGCAAACTGATTCACTTCTTGCTGATACCAAATTAAATAAAATAAATCTGAATCAATTTTATATTTAAACTGTAAATCTTCTTTATATGTTGTAAAATTACGTTGGTTTACATCACCTGAACGATAAATATCACTGACCGTCAATGCATCCTCTGTTTCTCCTGTTAGGACTTGATATTCACGCTGTAATGCGCCTCGATTTGCATCCTGCTCAATCACTAAACGAAATGAAACAAAAGGTGCTGCGTCAATCCGAGAAGGCCCTTCATTTTTAAAGGTTAGCTCCGCCATCGCTTTCCATTTTTGATTACTTGGTAAATTATTAGAACGCAAGCCCTCTAAATCGATTTTTGACGAATATAGTACCGCTCCCATGCAAAATGAAATAGTTGATTTTCCTGTTCCATTTGGTCCGGTGATTAGAATATGATCATCAGCTTCACCAAACACGATGCGCGTCGGTTTATAGTCACGTATACCACTAAACTGCAGACGATAGGGAATCATAGTGCATCCTCCCGAATATACAGATTATAGCGTTTGAAAAATTTCAATACTTCTTCTTTATTCAACTGAGTGGATTGAGCAAATTCGGCTGTTCTTCGTAAAAACGAGTCGGAAAATATATGAACACCAATCGCTGTTAACGAGTAAGCTTTTTCATTTTTTGAAATTTCATTTTCTTCTACTGCACCGATTTTTTTCAGTTGGTCGATATTTTTCAGTAATTTAGCACTCGCATTTAACAGCTCATGTCCAAAATCTGTTAATATTTGCTGTACTAATGTATATTCATGATTTAGTACTTCCTGCTGATAAAACATATACAGTAAAATGGCAAGTGCCTCTTTGCTTAATGTCGACTTTGCATCCTTTGCAGAAACTCGCATCATAACGATCACACGTGTTCTTTTTTCATCATAAATTACACGAAAATAGCGATGCACTGCTGCATTTACACGTTCAATAAAAGAATAGAAAGCCTTGTCATCATTTTTTATGTTTAATAGCTTTTCCAGATCCTTGCGTCTTAAACCATAATTACTGCCTAGTACACTTGCAGAGGATGAAAATAATAACTGCATGAATGCTAGCTCTTCCTCCGCCGATAAGTAGGCACGTAAATTACTCATTGTCGCGAGTTGTGCGTTTATGTCGTTGTAATGTAAATCGTCTGTCGTCATCTTCTACCCACTCCCATCGTTTATCGAATTGTTTTGTGTCCAATACTTCCTTCATATTTACCTTTTGCTTACTCGTTAAAGCTGATACAGCTAGAAGGGAACGAATTGCATCTCCCCATTCCGCAGAGCTTGATTCAATCATCACTTCCTCTAGCTCACTTTCACCGTGTACGTCTAAGTAATGTTCGATGATATCCGTATTAATAACTGCCTTCGTCATTTGCCAAGCTGCATCATCAAACAATTGTTGAACAGATTCACCTTCAACAATTGTTTCTTCAAAATCGATTTCCGCCTCAGTCTCAATTGGATCATTCACTTTTGGTTCATAGGTTTCTAAATAGTGAATAGCATCATCAATATCTTGCCCACCTATTGGAGCAGCAAATTTAATTGGCATCCAAATACCGTCAAGTTCCTCGTCCTCATACTGTGCCTGTTCCATAAAACTAAATAAATCATACGCATTTGGGATATTTGAATCGATTGGTGGGTTATACATATTTACTATAAATGTACGTATCTTTTCTGGTGAAATCGAATCAGAGAGAGGCGTATCCTGCATCGTTACAAAGCGAATATATTTCGTAAGCATTCCTAGACTAAGCGCTGTTCCCTTTGATAAAACAGCTGTCCCACGTTGTACTAATTCACTCATTACTAAGCTCTCTTCTACTGTTCGGAACTGACTAAGTCGCTCTTGCATTTTTATTTCAAGTTCCTGCATTAGCTGATGGATAATTTCAAGCTGTGGCAAAGCATTTCGATCTGCAAAAAATTCTAATTGACGAAGTTCCAGTTTTTGAATAGCATCTTCAACATTGTGAATCATAGATGCAATTTTATTGCCTCCTGAAATGCCATTATCATCATAGGCTGCACTGAGCTCCGCATCTCGTCGTGCTTGGAAGAGTGAACGCCCAATATCATCCTGTAAATAATAAGCTAATGAATCGTTCGCAAGTCGAATAAGTGCATCCATCATCCGTTTACCACGGTCTAATAATTTTATTTGACGCGTTTGCTTTGTGAGCCAGCTATTACGTGACAAAATGTAAATTAAGTGTTCAAGTTGTTTAATGGTTGGTGGGGCATCATCAATATATGTATTGCGATAGCGATAATACAGCATTTCTGTATCCTCAATCACGCCTGCTAACCCTAAAGACTCTTCATATAAAAGCTGAATCGTATTCAGAAACCGTAAAATTTCAAGTGGTGATTCATAAATTTGCTGGCTCCCTAACTCGTTTAATACTCCAGCCAATGATGCAATATCACGCATTGATGTTTTAAGCTCAGCTGTGTTTGATTCAACATTAAAAATAGAGATTGGCGCACGCTTTACTGTATCCATTTCATCCATTGTTCTACATCTCCTAATTGCTGCTCTTGTTCGTGCTCAGCTATTTCAAGTTCGCCAAGTAGCCATTTTTTATAGGCTTCGATATCAGAAAAAGTCCGATTGTCCCTAGCAATGATTTTATACGGTGTATTAATCATTTGTACTGCATGCTTAGCTATTGTTAAGCCTGCAACATCAAAATCTGTCCAAATAATTACTGTTTGTGTGGTGACTAGTTGACGAATCAACATTTTATGCGCAGATCTTATTTGACCATCTAAGCATAAAATAAAGGCATTTGTACACTGTAAAAAGCTAGTTTCCTTCGCCATTCGTGTGAGGATTGCCCTATTTTCAACAAGCCAAATAATACTAGCCTCCGTTTTATATGTATCCTTTAAAATAGCATCATCGGTTAATGCATGAATAACACCTTGTTGATATTGGCTAAATGTCCCCGTTAACTCACCTGCAAAAAAGACTGGTGTAATTTTCCCTAAACTAATTAAACCGCAATCGCTTGTTTGAATAGAGAAAACACGTTCTAGCTCTTCAATAAATTCTTTTTGCTCACGGTCGAAAACTTTTGAGCCACCAATCTTATCAAAAAGCGTTGCACCTATTTCTTTAAAATCAAACAGTACGCCTTTATTTGCCAATTGGAAAAAGCCGATTGAAAAATGTAAAAAACGTAATCGTTTTTCAATCGACCAATGGGACAATAACTGTGTCGTATGTGTTAATTTTTCAATGGGCATTGCTACAAGTTCATTTAATTGTTGTACAACTTGTTGAAGTTCTTCTATTGGCTGTATGTCCGCACTTTTTTGTAACTGCAATGCATAATTTTCTAACTTTTGCGTCTGCTGCTCGTTCTGTGCATCAAAATAGTACTTTAAACTTGGTCCAATCCGGTAATGGATTGCTTTTGCGGTACGTCCATCTTGCGCGAAAACAATTTCCTCTATAATCCAGCCTTCCGTAATCCAGCTCTGAATTGTAGAAAAATCTTCTGACAGTTTCCGCTTTGCATTTTTTGTGAATTTATAGTTCAATAGCCCTTGCGGCGGCATTGTTTTTGTTAGTTGACCAACCTTTAAAAACGATACATTGCGGTATGTTCGTGCAGTTTGTTTCGCTACCGTATACTGCTTAATTGTATCGGTAATATATTTTGGAGGTACTTCAAGGTGCTCCCTATTTTTGACAAAATTAGAAGCCAAAAATTGTTCTATCATACTACCACACCCTTTCTCCCTCCATTATACAAAACTTGTTTTTTGAATGCAGTATATATACTTTACCTATATAAGGAAGTAAGGGTTACACCTCATCTAAATAATCTGCTAAAACGTATCATAAAAAAACTACATCATCCATCAGGCAATCTGATTTCTGACGTAGTCTTTTTCTTTTTAAGCTTCCTCTGTATTTTTCCCAGTACCCCCGATTACTTCAGGGGTCCCATCCACTGTGTCTTCCTGCACATTTTCAGCGGCAGGAGGTGTAATCGTCACCAATGTATAGTCATCTTCCTGTAATATTTCAAAGGAAAACTTTTCGCGAATATCTCCTACATAAAGTGATGTCCCGATGGCTACATCAGTCACATCCACCTCTATTGTTTCAGGGATTTCAGATGGATTTACTTTTATTCGAACTTCACGATTAGGCTGTAATAGGAATCCACCATCGGCAACTCCAATAGCATTACCACTAACCGTTACTGGAATATCGACCTCTAGTTCCTCTGACATATTAATGGATTTAAAATCTACATGCTTAACATTGCCCTTTAGCGCACAGCGTTGTACTTCTGTTAGTACTGCGTTTATCCGCTTACCGTCAACATCTAATTGAAAAACACTTTTATGACCGAATTCAGATAACATTTTTGCAAATTGTCTGGCATTTAGTGATACCGCCGTTGACTCCATTTGATAGCCATAAACGACGCCTGGTATAGCACCCTTCTGTCTGAGTTGAGTTAATGATGAATGACGCCCTTTATCGCGTTTTTTTACAGTTAAAACAGTATTCATCGTATTTTCCCCTTTCATGGAAACTAGTCTCATAAAAGGTTTTGCCCGTTCTATAAATTTTTATACATTTTATTAAAATACTGATCTCCGGCTACATCTTTTGTTTCTTCATTAAATGTGGGTTGAAGCACAATGTGGAGCTTTCTCAATATGTACATAGTTGGTTGGCTCTTAATAGGCATGTGCCTGCATTGGAATGGCCAATGATATGCCTATCAATCCTGCCGATACAGCCTTTGAGATTTTCCCCTTCCTCTCGTTTCTCCCTTCTTAACTAAGTTAAATATCGTATTTTTAGAGAATTGTTCTATCTAAAAACTACACTTCAGCCTGTTCTGGCTTACGAACAGGCTGAAGTGTAGTTCTGACATGCACTTATAGGATTGCAATTTTATTATCTAACAACAAATGTAAATCATGAAGCTTTTTAATTTCATATTGTGGTTGAATATCGCTTGTATTTTCAATATCACGTATATTAAACCAGCATGTATCAATTCCGGCTTGTAGTCCGCCTTTTACATCCGATGTCAAGGAATCCCCAATAATTATAGTTTTATCTTTATTTATATCATCGATACGTTCAAAAACATAGTCGAAAAAGGCTGGCATTGGTTTTTGATAGCCTGTTTGTTCTGAGATAAAAATGCCTTTAAAAAATGGAGCTAGATTTGCGTCCTCTAGTCGTTTATTTTGAGTCATTGTTTTACCATTTGACACGACATATAAATCATAATTATCGGCAAGCTGTTCGATTACTTCGTAGGCACCATCAACATAATGATGTGCTTCCTTCAAATATTTTTGAAAGACTGCTTCCAAGTACTCCCCATCTACATCTAAGCCGAATTCCTTTAACGCAACCGAAAATCGAGTGTTATGTAATGTATTTTTAGACACCTCGCCACGTTCAAAAGCACGCCACATTGACTCATTGATCTCTTTATAACGCGCAATCATCGTTGGAGTTGTTGCAATATTTTCCTGTTTAAATAAACGGTCAAGTGCTGCATTTTCTGCTAAATCAAAATCTAATAATGTGTCATCCACGTCAAACAATAATGTTTCATACTTAGTCATGTCATTCCCTACTTTCTCTGGTGCTGTTTTACCATTTTGCTCCTTCTATCATAACGTTTTTTTTAAAAAATGACAGTAAATATACCTATTTCTCCAGTTTACAGAATTTTGGGAAATGTCTTACGAAGAAAGTTGTTAAATATATTTCCTTAATTGGGTAATAAAAATGATCATCTGACCTAAAAATAGCCCTTTCGACAATTTCATATTTGAAATTATTAGCGAATATGAGACAATAGAATGCTAGAAAGGAAGATGTACGAAATATGACGACCTTACAAAAAATTACGCCTGTCTTGGATCCATGGGAAGCGTACTTAGATGTTGAACAACATGGGCATATGACACTATCCAATATTGAATTTACAACAACAACACTTTGTAATATGCGCTGTGCTCACTGCGCAGTAGGTTATACATTGCAAAATAAAGACCCTGAAGCATTACCAATCGACTTGTTAACGAAGCGTTTAGATGAAATTCCACACCTTAAAACAATCTCGATTACTGGCGGAGAACGCCCCATTATAGAAGATATAACTTCATTTAAGTCATCTGAAGCGCCGTCATTACTAGCCTTGCCACCTTTAATGTCGGATAACCCAACTTTAAGCATCATACGAATGTCCCCGCCTTTATTAATATAAATATCTGAGAATAGATTGTTCAGCATTTGCTTCTTCACACCTATCGGAGCACTGTCAAATGCATGTCCAAACTTAACTGCCAATCCCATGAATTCCTCAAGGTTAAAAGAGTTGTCTTGATCTTGAATAGATTTTTCTTCTAATGTTGAATAAAATTCTTTCATATCATTCAATTCATGTAAGATATCTTTTTGTTTTTTTAAATAAACAATTTGTAAATCTAAGTCGTCATCTAATTCGGATACAAGCTCAGTAATGTTATCTAACTTTGTTTGTAGTTTATCGATATCCTTTTTTACTTTGTCTGCCTCTGATGAATAAGTGAACTTATCAGCTTCTAATTTCAGTTTAATTGTTTCTATCATATCTGGTTTAATCAAATGTTGAATTTTTTCTTTAGCTATATCGACAACAATTTTCTCTAATACTTCCTTTCTGTATAAAGTATTGTGTTGGCAATTATCTTTTTTTGATGAACGTTTATTTCGGCAAGTGTAATAGGAAAACTGTTTTTTAGCATTTTTAGGTTGAGATGTAATAACAGTCATTCGCTCTCCACATTCAGAACAATATACTAACCCTGATAATAGAAATTGAGTATTTAATGTCACCCTTTCACTTACGCCTGATTTTCTTTTTTCATAGGCACTATTAATCTTCTTCTGTTTCTCTTCTGTGCGACAAACTTCAATTAATTCAGACCTCTCAATTACACGATCTAAATCTGGATTCATTTTACTCTCATACGAAAAATGACCTGTGTAAATTGGATTAAATAATATCGTATGAATATTTTTATGATTCCATTCTTCAACGGTAGATTCTTCTATTCGTATTGGCTTCAATATCGGTTCTTTTAGTTGTTCTTTGCCTCTTATTTTTCCACCATTAAGATATTTTGCAATTGAGAGCATTCCAATTCCTTCTAAATATAGTTCTTCTACTAATTCAATTACTTTTTTTGCTCTTGGTAATAATTCTAATTTATATTGTCCTTTACCAAATGTATATCCAATTGGCGCACTTCCACCTGTAAATTCACCTTTTTTAGCTTTCATTAACATGGTATCTGACACACGAGTTGCAGTTGTAGCACTTTCCATTTCTGCAACCATAGACATGACAACTTCCATCATTTTAGATGCTCCTGCGAATTTAAACGCCTCTAAGTCTACTTGTTGTTCACCAGATGCAGAAAGATAGATTTCCACGTTGTAATCTGCTAAAAATTGAAGGAATCCTATATACTCCATTGTGTTACGAAACATTCTATCTCGCTTATAAGCAATGACATAATTAACTTTTCCATCTCTTATATCTTGCATTAACTCTTGAATAATATTTCGATTTTCAATCCTTACCTTCCTAGCAGATACTCCCTCTTCAATATAAGGTTTATATATCAAACCTTTAATTTGTTTTGCGTGATTGTTTGCAAGATCCATTTGCATCTCTAGTGAGTCACCTTCTTCAACTTGCATATCAGTAGATACTCGAATTAGTACGCCAATTGATATTGTATTTTGTTCGATGACATCAGTATTCTTTGATGTTTTGTTGTATTTATTTTTAGTTGAAAATAAACTCATTAATAGACGACCTCCATATTTATATTTTCTATAACCATTGATTATATTTTATAACAACTAGCAAAAAAATCAAGAAATGACCGAAGTATCTCTTGATTTTTTCTATATTAATTTCTATATGTATTATTTTTAAAGTAAGATACGAATAAATCTATGATATTATCTTCTAATTGCTCTCTATTTTTTTTAGCCTCATCACTATAATCAAACTCAACAGCTTTGACAGAAGGAATACTTCGTACCTTTAAGTCATCAAAATTTTTCATTTTCCCCATTAAAATCATCCTTTCTTACATAATCAATAAATTCAAACTTCAATCCATTTTCTTCGTGTTCTTCTTTATGTATTATTTTAAATTGTTGCTTAACTTGTTCATAAGGAAAGTACCTGTCTCCCTTTTTATTATCATGAATATATGTAATATAAACTTTATCTGAGAATGGTAACGCTTGTTCAAACAGTTTTTCTCCACCACAAATCCATAAATCCTTGTCTTGGCTTCCACTATGTAGATAATGATTCAATACTTTATCAAATGACGATTCTACAATAACATCTTTAGGTGCTTTAAACTTCTTATTTGAAGTTAAAACGACATTGATACGTTTATCTAGAGATTTATCTAATTCTAAAAATGTATTTTTGCCCATCAAGCAAATATTAGGATGTGCATTGTTGCCAGTTGTAAGTTTTCGAAAACGATCCATATCTTTTTTAATTCTATGTAGTAAATGTCCATTCTTACCTATAGAGTTCGTTTTATTAATTGCTGCTATGATATTGATTACCATGAAATCCTCCTGCTTTTCATTGACTTAATACGTGACTTGATAGTAAAATCAAGATGTGACTAAACCGAATTTACCTGATTCACTTCTAAGTCACGTATGAGTGAGTGTCTTATAGGCATCTCACTTTTTTTATTTACCTTTCTTGGCATGAATTATTTTCTTGTTATCATATACAGTAACCACTTCCCATCCATCAGATTCTAATTGCTCTACCTCACTGTAGTCTTTGTAATTGTAGTAGATATGTTTTTCTTTTGTTGACAATGAAGACACTATTACTGCAAAAACTAATATTCCTATACCTATGCATATATTTATTTTTGAATTAGTATAATTTTTAAAATAAACACTCACTGGAATTATTATCATTAATAATAAAACTGCTACTACAACTGTCCATAAGTAAGAATTGACTGTCCATTCATTAATTATCAATTAACACTACTTCCTTTTTTGTTTGTATAATCACACAGCTAATTCAAATTTAAGTTGTGGCAAGATTGGGTTATAATCAATCAACTCAAAATCCTTTTCTGAAATGTCATAAAAATTAGTACCGTCATGGACATTTAGAATTAACTTAGGTTGAGATTGAACTTCTCTAGATTTTAATTCTTCTACTCGCTTTAACATTTCTATAGCGTTATCAGAGTGATTGTCGTAGACATGGAGGTTTTGAGTTAGCATATTAAACTTACCAACTTTCATTGAAGTGTGTTTAGCTATCATCATTTGAAACGCTAAATATTGCATCCTATTTATGTGTCCTGCTGTTAGGTAATCACTGCTACGAGATGTTAATGTCATATCTAAAAAGAAATCATCTTTTACTTTTCTTACTGTAAACATAGTTTGGTAGCAACATGGGTTCAAGCCATCTGATTCCTTAAAATCCTCATTCTGCCACATTGATAAGATATGTCTACGACCAAACTTGTTATTCATTAAACCGTCTAATAAATTGTTCATTAAGTCATGTTTCTTTACAGTTGCACCATATCTAATACCGATTGAATCGTCTCCGATATCAAAATCATTCCACCAGTTAATATTGTAATTGTCACGTAGAAGCTTCAAATCGTTACTTTGCTCCTTATAAATCCATTCAATTTCCCTAATGGCACTTTTAATTGCAATTGGACGTAATTCTGTAATAGGAGTCTCACCTTTTGAAATATCATATGTTTCAAATACTGGACTGATAAATGCGCTATATGCAGGAGTTCCATCTTTCCATTTTGGTCTAGGATTATCATCCATACATCCTTCATTAGCCAATCTAGTTAAGTTTTCAATCAGATACTTTTCTGCTTTATTTAATTCTGTCAACCTAAACTCTCCTTATGTATAAAAATTAATGAGAGCAGAAATAAATCCACTCCCATATTAAGTTATGTATTTTATTTATTAAAAAGCTTCTTCATAACTTTTTTAAACTTACCCTTCTTTTTAGGTTGCTCTACTACTAATTCAGTTTCATCTACTTCAATCTTTCCTTCATTGTTATTATTTGAGTCAGTTTTATCAATCTCAACTAGACGTTCTTGAACATGTTCTTTATAAGAATCAATAAATTCATCTGCAATCTTTTCTTCAACTTTCTTATCAAACTTTACAAATTTATTATTAAATCGCTCATTACCTAATCCATAAAAATCCTCAAATGATACTGCACCATTTCCATTATATTGAGGTACAAATTGTACTCCGTTTTGCTTAGCTTCTAACTTGCGTTCTTTACGTGATTTCATCATAAGATCATACTCCTTTAATTATGTATTTTTTATTTCAATTTACTTGCATCAAAATATTTCCATTTCATATTACTCAACATTAAATCTAATGTATATTTTGCCTCATCTTCATTCATGTTTGAATTGGCTTTCGTCCATGTATTCACTAGCAAACTATCATCTGTTTGATGTAATATAGCCATCTTACGAACCATGAGCAATTCTTCATCTGTTAGATTTAGGTCAGTGTCATTTTTAGTTGAATCAATTAGTTTTACTGCAATACTTTTAATCGTGTTTTCTTCTGAATGAGTAAACTCATATCCCATAGTATTAACTCCTTTTTCAAGTTTAAATAGTATCCATGATTTATTGAAGGTTATTTATCACTTTCCACTACTACCTAATGCACCCGTACCTCGTTCAGATGGAATGCTCAACAATTCCTCATAAGTAATTACCTCTTCTTTAACTTCTGGAACAATTTCAACTGCCATTTGGCATACTGCTTTAGTAATTGGATATTTAACTTCTGTATCAGTTTCAACTTTATCTTCTACTAACTTAGAAATTACAATATTTTTATTAGTTGTATTTTGTAGCTTCAGGAATACTTCTCCTCGATAACCACTATCAACCTGACCGCATCGAGGTACTAAACCAATTGATCCTGTTGAACCACGTTCACGTTTAAAGTCTAGTCGGTATTTGTAGCTTACTGCTGTTGCGATTCCTGTATTAAATGTAACAATTTCATGTGGCTTAATTACTACTTCATCTTCATTGAATAATACATAGATGTCATAACATCCATCTTCCTTTCGTTTTGTTGGGATAACTGCATCTTCTTTAACCTTTGCGAAAAATAACGTGTCGTTTGAATTCATATTGTAACTTCTCCTTTGTTTATGTATTTATTAAACTACGCTTCACAAGCAGTACATAATTTATCTTTACTAAATTGTTGTGCAGCATTTGTACTATGTTGGTAATATAAAGTTTTAATTTTATTTTTCCATGCGAAAATGTGTAAATCATTGATTTCCTTAGCTGACATTTTTGGATTAACCATGATATTCAATGATTGACTTTGATCGATATACTGTTGACGTAATGCAGCTTGTTCTAAAACTACATACTGGTCAATTTCACTAAACGTCTTAAATACTTCTTTTTCATGGTCAGATAAGAAATTCAAATGTTGTACCGAACCATCATTGTTTCGAATACTAATCCATGTTTCTCGGTCATCTTTATTGTAAGACTCTAAGACTTTCTTTAAGTACGGATTACGAATAGTCACCTTTGCTTTTGCTACATCTTTTACATAAATATTAGACCATACAGGCTCAATCGACTGACTTACTTGTCCCAAGATAAACGCTGAACTTGTAGTGGGTGCAATCGCTAATAGCGTAGAGTTGCGACGACCATAACCTTTCAAAATTTCTGGCTCTCCAAATAATTTAGCTAATTCTTTTGAAGCTTTCAGTGATTTCTTTTGTAAAATACGAGCAATACGAACATTCAATTGAGATGCTTCAACACTTTCAAATGGAATCATGTTAGATTGTAAATATGAATGATAACCAAGTGTACCAAGTCCTAAGGCTCTGTTATCTTTAGCAAAGTTATATGCTCTCTCCATATATGTAAATGCATTACGTTTTTCAGCATCTTCTGAGTCTCGCATTACCTCTAAGTCACTAATAAATTCTGAAATGACTGCATCTAAGAAATAAGTCATTGTTTCGACTGCGTCAGTATCTTTCCATTCATCAAAATATAGTAGATTCATGGAAGATAAGCAACATACGAATGACCAATTATCATTATTTGGTAAGCTAATTTCTGAACATAGATTCGAGTGATTGATTCTTAAGCCTTTATCTCTATATACATCTACTGTATGGTTATTTACTGTATCTGTAAAGAAAATATATGGATAGCCTTTTTCAACGCGACTCTGGATAACCTTAGCCCATAGTGAACGTTTTTCAGTATCCCCTGCAATCATTTCTTTCATCCACTTATCAGTAGCAGTTACTCCATGAGTTAATTTTTGAATAGGATCTCCTTCTGATCCAATTTTTAAAAATTCCTCGCTATCATGGTGTTCAATAGGTAAATATGGAGAAAATGCTCCTCTGCGAATATTTCCTTGACTGGCAACGTCAATTAGAGTTTCAAACATCTTCATAAAGTGAACTGATCCTGAAGATTCGCCATTATCAGAGATAGCAGCACCTCGATGTCGGAGATTCCCAAAGTAACCAGAAGTACCTCCACCAAATTTACTCATCATTCCTACTTCTCCGTGTGTATATAAAATGTTAGCCATATTATCATCGATATTACTTCCGAAACAGCTAATACTTAAGCCTTTTGATGTTCCAAAGTTAGACCACACTGGAGATGAAAGCGAATAGTAACCTTTAGATAAATAGTCATAGAATTTATCGGAAAACCCTTTAATTCCTAAAATTTTCTCTGCATGTTTTGAAATGTCTTTCAATCGTTGCTCAGGAGTTACACCTTCGGGTAAGTATCCGCCCTCTAAAAATTTTCTACTATTTTCGTTTAACCATTTAAATGACATTAACATTTCCCCTTATTAAGTAAAAGTATATTAGCAGTTTTACAACATGCTTAGGTTATGAATTACGCTTATATCAGAATAAATCTGAACTTGTAATACTTCTAGTACGCTTTGTATAGTTTACTGAGCGTTTATCAAAGAAATCTACATGTTTAGTTCCGATAATTTCATCATCAAACCAGTCAGTTTGTTCTACTAATTCCATGTCTACATCGAACAACGGTTCAAAGCCAGTACTCTTCAACGAGTTATTTAATCTATTTTTAATGAATTCTTTAACGACGTTCTTAGGTAAGAAGTCTAAATCTCCATCTTCGTAAATCCAATCGATTACCTTCATCTCTGATTCGAATGTTTTCTTACAAGCTTCATAAACTTTAGCTGTCATATCTTCATTGAACCATTTTGGATTTTCATTTCGAATAATATCTACTAACTCAATTCCGAACAATCCATGCAATTGTTCTTCTTTCGACGTTGCCTCGATTGCATTAGACATACCTTTAAACATGTTTTTATGCTTATTAAAGGACATAATAACTAGGAATTGAGAGAACAGGGATACATGCTCAATGAACAGTGAGAATAAGATTAAAGATAATGTAAAATCTTTATTGCTTTCTGATTTAGTATATTTAACTGCTTGTGTTAGACTATTTACTCGATTCGCTAATGCAGGAATATCTTGAATTCGTTCGAACTCACTATTTAAACCTAGAATTTCAAGTAGATGTGAATAAGCGTCACTATGTCTTACTTCAGATTCTCCAAATATAGCTCCAACAGCACCAACTTCAGGTTTAGGCATTCGATTATGTAAATCTCCCCAGAAGTTTTTTACAGCTACTTCTACTTGAGAAATTGCCAACATTGCATTTTTGATTACGTTTCGTTCTTTATCACTAATATTAACCTTATAATCGTGAATATCTGATGTGTAATTAAATTCAGTATGTAGCCAATATGAATGTTGTACAGCCTCTTTATATGCATTTAACTGAGGATACTCATATGGCTTCAAGTTTAATCGTTGTTTGAAAATATCAGGTTTTCGTTCCTGTGATCGCTTTTCACGGTAAAGGATATACGCTTTAGCTGTTATTTTATACTCGGAATTAAGAAGAATCATTTCTACAATATCTTGCACATATTCAACTGACAATTCATTTTCTCCATCATTTGATTTACTCAATGCTTCTAATACATCTTGAGCAAGTGCCTCTGACTCTTCACTGTCAAACTCTCCTGTTTCCCTCCCTGCTTTGCTAATTGCATTAGTAACCTTCTCTAGTTTAAATTCGACTATTGAGTTATCTCTCTTCTTAATTGTTTTTGATAATGCCAAATTATTTCCTCCTTGTTTATGTATCTGATTGATTCACTTTAATTGAAATTTTTATTCTTCTTCAAGGAGTTCTTTGATAACTTCAATTGGCTGAATTCCATTTAGTTTTACTTGTCCTTCATCACTGTCTATTAGGATTACTGGTACGCTTGATAAACCATACTTCTCAATCGCCTCTGCATCTTTAGCAATGTCTATTGTATCGAATGGAATGCCCTCTCCTTCTAAGATGATTTGCATTTTATTGCAATCTGGACACATTGGTGTTGAACGTTTAATTAATGTTAACTTATTTTTCAAAATACCATCCTCTTTCCATATTCAATATTTTTATTATTTATGTATTTATTTTATTAATAGGTAAGTAGAATATGCTCAACAATTTCCTTAGTTGTCATCTTACCTGTATCAAATCGTACTACTTCTAAATCTTTAACTTTACTTAACGATTGCTCATACTTACCTTTAGCATATTTCAATTTATCTAATGTTACATAATCATCACCGCGATAATTGAATCGTTGCTCTAATACTTCATCATCAGCATATAAATAGATGATTGTTGCTTTATTTTTCATTTCTTTTTCTATGTATCTTCGTTGTTCATCTGATAACATTGCAAAATCGTCATACATTTCTGCGTAAACTTCATTGCAAAAAGTGAACCTATCAAATATTACATTATCCATCTTAGTAAACTCTAAAAACTTATTAAACAGTTCATCTTGAGTACACTGCGAGTGAGAAAAACTTGATCCTTTCATTACTTTAAACTCTGTAATGTCAGATAACATTTCAACTAAACTAGTCTTTCCACTACAATCTGTACCAACTACAATATAATTTATAATTACCACCACAATCATTATGTATTTTTATATGTATTATTGTTTCCATAATTTAAATCACTTAATTCTCTAGGTTTATATTTCTTATTTGAGCTGCTATTAATTATCTTTCTTACTTCACCCAAAGCAGTACTTAAAGTTGAAACTGATACCTTATCTTTAGTCAAATCATTTGTCAATTTTACTATTTCATATAAATTCTTAGCTTGTCTTCGTTCGTTACGAACAATATGTAATTTTCGATATGCTGTATATCCTTGATTTGCAGGTAATTTAACAAATTCAATGTGATGCAATAAATCTTCTTGTTCTCTATCCTTACAACTAATTACTTTTGATAAGCTTGCTACTTCTCTAGGTAACTTTTCTAAAAAGTTCCTTACAAATGTTAAGTCTTTTTCAAATTATTTAATGTCTTCCAATTCAATCACCTAGCTCTCGCTTAAGGTACTCTTCAAATGTAATTCCTTCCTTCTCGCGTACCTTGCTATTAACAAATTTGCAACCATAATATTCTAATGTTGAATCGCTGATCTTCATACTCTCATCTCCTTTACTTATTTATAATCTAATTATAACATCACATTTCCGAATTACAAGTATTTTTATGTATTTTATTATTTAATTTTAATAACCATCTGTATAACTTACTTCAAAGTATAATCCATATTCATCTTCACCGTAAATGAATTGTAAATCTGGATACTTTCTTATTTTATTTGAAATGTAGTCTTTTGTATATAAGAATAACCATTCTAAATATTTGATCTCAAATACACTACAGTAAATCTTATGGTATAGTTCTAACTCATATTTAAATGATTCATCTCGTAGAGTATTTGCATTCATGTAATACCTAATTGCTGTCTTATTGTTATAGGTAAATTCATCTTTAATATGATGGTATAGGTATTTATAAAATGGCTTTTTAAGTACCATATCTCTAATTTTCTATTTAAACTTTCTAATTCGCTTATTCCACTTTATCTTATTTCTAAATGTCATCTTGTCACCTTCTTTAGAATTGAGCAGAGAAAGAAATATCAATCTCCACTCAATTATTATGTATTATTTTAATTTAAAACTGTAACTAATAGTTTTTGTCTGCCTAAATTTCTTGCTTTAGACAATGAGTCTACATAAACGTCTAAATGTCCGTTTACAATTGCTCCACCTCGATCTTCACACACTCTATATCCAAATCCTTCAATATGTATTTTAGTTCCAAATGGAATTGACTTGGGACATGCAGCTGTTCGTCCTTCATAAACTGTAGTTCCACTTGCGGTTAAGCCGTAATCTTTGTCACCTCTAGCCTTTCCTGTCGATTCCACTCCTGCTGTATAGAAGGTTACATCATAATAAGATTTGCTATTTGCATTTTCACTACTGCCTCTACTAATAATCTGTTGTTGTTTTCCTGTCTCTATCTGTTGCTGTTTCTTTCTTACCTCTACTTGCGCTACTCGTACTTGTTCAGCTTTTTTAGCTTCTTCTATTCTCTTGGCTTCAGCTAATTGTCTTTCCCTTTCAATCCTAGCCAATCGTTCTTGTTCAAGTTTAACCTGTCTTTCTTGTTCTAATTTCTCTAAGCGTTGACGTTCTAACTCCTCTAACTTTTTTCTTTCCTCCTCTTTCAAACGCTCATATTCCTTATGGAATGATTCAACTTGATAAACGATTGAATTCTTTTTAATTTCCTCCATACGTTTAATAGCATTTGATGATTCTGATGTACCTCCTTTATTATCATCTTCTATATCATGTGATAAAAACCAAGCCCATGCTATTGTACATGTGATAATAGTTGGTACTTTTAAAGATTTAGTTAGTTTGTTCATTTGTTCGCTTATTCTCTACAAAACTTGTCTCATTTGAAGCTCTTAACGACAATCAAATATTGTGCGCTTCTCTTGCAGAAATAAACTCCCTACCTTTCGTTTTATGTATTTTTTTATTATCTACTTTACCTTGTCATAAATTGTAATATGTGATTTACCATCTACAACTTTAGATGAAATGATATATCCACTTTTCAATAACACATTTTGAGTATTTTCAGCATCATATTCATCATTAATCTCTAATGTAAAGCATCCTAATTCGTCTTCAATTGCTTGTTCTAAAGTGTTGTAGCATACTTTTCTATCCTCAATTTTAATTACATCACCATTTTCAGATAGATAAAACCCATTATTATAAAGTTGCTTTATAAATGATTGCGTATACTCATTATCTGAACCGAAGATAACCTTTGAAGGTGTATCCGACTTAAAGCGTGAATATAGTTGCTCTGAAATATTTTCATCATATGTATAATACTTTACTGAAACGTTCTTAATTTCTACTTTTACATAAGACAGATCATCTGCTGTTAAAATGTTCATTATTGTCATATAATCACTCCTTATCGTCCAATGTTTCAATTTCTTTCTGTAAACGAATAGTTTTATTGTGATAATACTTTTCTAATTCTCCAAAGAGTAATCCTATTGCAGAGAAGAAAAAAGTTATCCCATATATTGCAAATTCGTATCTTGGAATATTTTCACCTTTAATAAATACATTAAACAACTCAATAGGTACGGTTACAGTACAACTTGCAAAAATAATTACCCAAAATATATTCCATTTTTTATTATATTTCATAAAACCACTCCTTATTTTATGTATTATCTTAAATAATAAATGGTTTTTATTTAAGGTGATTATCCGATGCTGCAAGATAATTTAACCTTACGGTAAGCATCCTTGATCCGTTGTAATAATCGAACACTACTTTCCAATGTTTTATAATCTCCATCTTTTAAGCTTTCTTTGATTCTATCTTCAAGTAAACTTTCTATACGAGACAGTTCTGATCCTTCTTTACTTGTTATATAGAAACCCTCATTGTTGATACTTCTAATTGTTGATAAAATATAATCAATTTCCTTATTCGTAGTTCCAGTGTCTACTTTCGTTAGTAATTGTAATGGAATAGAGGAAATATTAAATTCTTTTTTAACCTTAACAGGATTTTCACTTTCAAATTTAGAGATGAATTGTCCAATAATAGTTATTGGAGATTCTTCAGGCGATAATCTCTTTACCAATGCTTTTACTGCTCCAAACAGTTGTACTTCTAATAATGAATTAAATGTATATTCATAAATCTCATCATAAGCAAACTCGTCATTCTTGCTATCTTTTAAAACAACTCTAAGTTTGAAGTCTGCCCCAGTTATTTCTGCTTCATATCTACTGCTACTGACTTGATATAATTTTTCACGAGGTACATTCAATTTCACTTGATTTATCACTTCTTGAATCACTTTCGAATTTTCTGCAATTACTAAAATGTTTTTCATTATAAATTACCATCCTTTTTAATTTTGGCGAATAGTAGAATCAAGTTGAACACTTTAGAAAAATAAAAACATCGTACGCGAAATCGTGTATTATTGAGG
>NZ_LIYL01000068.1:0-15592 GCF_001278875.1 Lysinibacillus sp. FJAT-14222
ACCATCTGTGGAGAGCTTTGTAACGCTTCTCTTAAGTATATAAGAACCCCACTGCTTTAGCTGTGGGAGTAGTCAGGAAACAGATTTCTTCTAATGTGCAAAATTTATCATAAAGACAGAATAGGACCGAATATTTTACCTAGAAGCATATTTTTTATAATTCTATTTTCTAGTCGCCACGTTTCTCTAAATTTTTAGCAGTTTTACTTTGGTCAACATCCTTTTGGTTTTTAAAGGTACCCATGAGAAAATCATAGGCTGGGTTCGTAACGCCATACCAGTAATTTTCATTTTTGAAATGATGCCATAAATGAACCTTTTTCATCCAACGCCCCCATGGAGATATTGGCCGAAGGGGGCGATGGGCGATATAATGCGTCCACTCATAAAATAATAAAAAGAGCATGATCCCTGCAATAAATGCGTTTGTCATTATAAAGCTAGATGAAAGAATATAAAAAATGGCTGCTACAATTGCAATGTTTGGCACACTATACCATAAGGGTAAAAATAATAAATGTAATTCATTCGGATTTGAATGGTGGTCATAATGTAAGCGTTTAAGCATTTTTAACAAGAATGCATTCTTTGGTGGTTTCAGATGAAAAAGAAACCGGTGTGTAACATACTCAGCTAAGGAATACATAATCATTCCCAGAATAAAAGCACCCAAAATTCCGATGGAGGTTAAATGTAGAATCATAAATCCAAAGCTAATGAGGAATAGACAGGTCATGATTAATATATCAGGATATGAAAAATATTCTTTAAAATATTTCAATCTCATTTATCACGCCTCCTGTATTCTTTATTTTTCTCTATCTTTCCAGAGAGCCAAGCTTTTCTCCATTGTTGTCTTAGACAACCTCTCCGCTTCCATTGCATCTCCCTTTAATGCAGCTTTTAATAAGTCGTGGTAATAGTTGAAGGACAACTCACGATGATCTTTTACAGAAAAATATCTTTTCGCCATATCTATATAAATGGAATCGAAGCTATTTAAAATGAGTAGAAAGATTGGATTGACAGCAAGGCCTGCACACCTTTTTTGCAAATCCCAATCAAATGCTGCATAGCTTTCTGCACTATCTTCAAGCTGCTCTAAATTGGCAAGGAGAGCAACCACTTTAGGTTGATTAAAAGTAACAGCATCACGAATATAAGTCGGAGTCAAAGAACTTCTTAATTCTAATAAGTACATGATAAATTCATCTGTTATGATAGGATGATTCTCAACAATATTAACAAGTGTCGTTAGATTCCCATTGCGCCAATAATCATTAACAATCGCAGGCATTCCTTTTCTTCCTGTTATCCATCCACCCCTTCCTAAACGTTGAAGAGCCTCCCGAATAGTTGGACGACCAACACTAAATTCTTTTGCAAGCTCTCTTTCCGGCGGTAAAGTACTTCCTACAGAATAAACATCAGCCAATATGGATCTAATTAATTCATTCTCAATTTTATCTGAGGAGCGTTCCTTTTCTTTCAAATCCTCGTCCCCTTTGTTTTTATGGTCATACAAATTAAAGACAGTGGTAATACCAAAAATTATATATTAAGACTGAATTTTCTGTCAATAAAAAGAGCGGATTTTTATAAATAGAATTTTCAAACAAGACCGTGAAATACCTAGTAGGATGCAATATAAATTTAATTTATTTGAATCAAACAAGTACAACGTATGATACAGGAACTAACCAATGGAACATTAATTAATAAAAAGAGGGAAAAAGCATTAAATAAGCCTGCGCTAAGACAAATGAATTTCCCTCTCCATAGCTTTGATGGCCATAGTGGTTCTAAAGATAAATATAAAACATTAAAAGCTTTACATTAACGTTGCGTAAAGGATTAAGCTATTAGATAAGGAGGAGATAATATGGAAAAAGTAAGAATCAACTTAATCAATAGCTTAGATTTCTATAATAAGTGTTTATTAGGAAATGTTAATGAGAATTCACTTCGATATGGATTGATGCAACCAATGAAAACAATGTGGGATTATTTAAATGTACCGTTAAAAACAACGCAACCCAATGGATACGATGTTGTTATGGCATCAGAGATGTTAGGGATTTGGACTCCAAGAAAATCTACTCAACAAGTTAAAGATAATTTGCCAAAACTTATAGAATCTAAAATTTTTGATGAATATCAAGAAGTGATTTTAAAAGGAATTCATGAATTTGAAAAGATAGATTATTCTATTCCCCTAAAAAAAATCGACGTAAATATTCTTTTAGGGGATGAAGAAAGTCAAGAAATGAAAGTAAATAAAGGATATTCGGGTTTTGGTGGAATACCAGGATATATCATGCTAATGGTTATTCCTAATGACTTTAATAAGAAACGATTAAAATCTGCTTTAGCTCAGGAGTTTAATCATAATGTTCGTTTTACATTTGAACCATTTAATTATGGTGACGTGACTGTAGAAGAATATTTAGTATTGGAAGGTTTAGCCGAATGTTTTGCTGAAGAAATGTATGGGAAAGAATTGATAGGACCTTGGATCGCAGATTTTGATAAAGAAGAAATGGCGTACTCAATCGAAGTGATAAAAGAGGGACGAAAGACTAAAGGTTTTGGAGAAGTATCAGCTTATATGTTTGGTGATGGCATTGCTAAGAAACGAGGGTTCAATCCAGTTGGTTTATCAGAGAATGCAGGCTATACTATTGGTTACCACTTGATTAAACAATACTTAGCCAACAGTAGCAAGAGTATTGCCGAAGCGACACTGACTCCTACTGAAGAAATAATTAGAGTCTCTAAATTTTTCGATTAACCTAATTTACAATTGATATGGTGAATTGGATCTACGTCAAGAGTCTGGACATATTCAAGTTAATTTTTTTGTGTTGCACAACGTCCATTTTTGGAGTGTTCCACATCCCGAGTAGCCCGTCAAAGTGAAAAGAGCCTTTGAACGCCTGCTCGGGATGTAGAGCGGAAAATGCATGGAAGTTGCGCCCGAATGTGGTGGGGTAGATTTCTTTGTACCCCTTTTTCACGCTGCTGCTCGGCACATTTTCTCGTACGCATCGGGTGTGACATAACCAATGCTACCTTGATTGACCGGTGTAACCGAGCGATAAATCTCGACTACTGTTTGTTTAAATTCTTTATTGTACTTTTTTTGACTCATGGTCGGACACGTCCTCTCGTAATCTCAATTCTATTGAATTAATCGAGATATGTCCATTCATCTATAATACATCCAAAGCTAGGGTGTAATCAAACATCATGTACAATTACTTGTTTTTAATCTTACACAGTATCCTGAGCGTTTTTTATGTAAATAGGTTACAGTAAACCACTAAGAAGATAGAGAGCTGTTGCCCAAATAAAAATCGCTGAGCATTTATTAAAAATATTCATTAGCTTCCCAGAGCTATCGAGTTTTTTCAATGAAGCTCCAGCAATTGTGAGACCGATAAACCACAACCAAGAAATCAAAACGCATGCAGCAGTAAACAAGATTTGCTCCGTGCCACTATATTTTAAAGCACTCGTCCCAATAACGCCTATAGTGTCCAAAATGGCATGTGGATTTAAGAGAGATACAGAGAGCGCGAATAATATTTGTTTTTTGATAGGAAGTGCTTCGTTATTATCGGCAGTTGCCGGATTTGAACGCCAAATTGTATAGCCCATATAAAGTAAGAAAAGTATACCTACACTCATTAAAGCGATACGTAACCACTCAAATTGCAAGACGATAAGAGATAAACCGAATACCGCAAGCAGTATCAGGAGCGTATCACAAATCGCGGCTGTTATGGTGGCAGGTAAGGCCCGAACTAAATGTGGTTGTGTTGCACCTTGAGAAAAAACAAAGACATTTTGTACACCTAAGGGCAAAATAAGTCCAAATGCTAAAATCATCCCATGAAGAAATGCTTCCAAGGAAAATTCCTCCTTTCACTTAATATTCTAATTATGTTATAACTAAAAGAAAACGACCAATTGGATGGTTTTTTACCCACCCAATTTGAAATGTGTGAGGTGATACGAATGAACTGGAAGCCAATTAGACAGAGCGAAATGACATTACAGCAACAAATTGTAACATGGATTACTGAGCATATAGAGCGAGGAGATTGGGTAGCAGGAACAAAGCTGCCAACACAACGCCAGCTTGCTATGCAGTTCGGGGTAAATCGCAGTACGGTTCAGCAGGCATTAGAGGAGTTAAAGGCAACAGGAATATTGGAAGCAAAGGTAGGATCAGGCATTTATGTAGCTCACAATTCCTGGCATTCATTAATTACACAAACCCAGCCAAATTGGCAAACCTATATTGACACAAGTCTTCATAAGCCGAATTATCATACCATTCAATTAATTAATGAATACGAGCAGCGCGATGATGTCATACGATTAGGAACTGGAGAGCTAGCACCAAGTTTATTGCCAACTGCTGAGATTGAAGCGTCATTGAAGGAACTTTCTTTACAGCCGAAAGCTTTAGGTTATTCATCACCGCAGGGTAGTGACAGACTCAGAGAAGCGATTTGTGAATATGTGAAAAAAAGAGGGATTCATGCAAATCCCCAAAATGTTTGTATTGTGTCTGGTGCACTACAGGCATTGCAGCTCATTGCTGTTGGACTGCTTGAACAGGGTTCTATCGTATTCCAAGAACAAACGTCTTATTTAAATTCAGTTCATCCTTTTCAGTCTGTCGGTATGCAAATGATGGCTATCCATCGTGATGCACAGCTCGCACAAACATTAGCTGAAAAGAAAAGAAAAAGACAGGCTGTGTTTTATGCTGTTCCTACATTAAACAATCCGACCGGAGTGGTGTGGACGGCGCTTGAAAAAAAGCAGCTTTATGAAGCGTGTAAACAATCTCGAATTCCTATTATTGAGGATGACGTCTATCACGAATTGCTCTTTGAAGCGGCAACTCCTCCCATAAAATCAATGGATGATAGCGGGCAAGTCCTATATATTGGGAGTGTTTCGAAAACATTAAGCCCTGGACTTCGAATTGGATGGTTAATTGGTCCAACAACCGTTATTGAGCGGTTAGCGGATATAAAAATGCAAACAGATTACGGTTCAAGCGCAATCTCACAGGAAATTGTGCTGCACTGGCTACAATCTGGAAAGTATGAAAAGCATATCGTCAGCTTACGTCAAAAATTACAGCAAAGGGCAGATTATGTAGAGACTATATTACAAGAAAAATTCTGTGATATTGCTGACTGGTATAAGCCAAAAGGTGGCTTCTATATTTGGCTAAAGTTTCATGAACCAATCGTTGATAAAGAGTTATTTATCAAACTATTGCAACGACAAGTCCTCATTAACCCCGGTTATATCTATAATCCACAAGATACCCAGCATATTCGATTATCGTATGCCTATGCAACATACGAAGAGTTGGAAACAGGATTAAAAAACTTATTTGAAATTGTCAAAAAAGATACTTGAAAGCAATTTTATATTACGTGTTTAGGTAGATTATAAAAAAATCCCCATTGTGTAATCATTAAACTGTACCCTATAAGATAGACACTTTGAAAAAAGTCTATCCTATAGTATACTGTACCCTCTCGAGTAGACACTTTAAAAAAGTCTCTCGAGAGGGTACAGTTTAATATTTGATGCGGTTTTACTAAATGCTGATCAATATGTCATGACCCCGGGCAAGGCTTTGTTCATAAAAATGGATTAACTGATCGAGTCCCGCTATAAGTTCTGCGAAAAGTGCCACTCTTCCTGTTGCGCTAACCTTTATTTAGAGGAATAGATTCTTGTATGCAACTTTTAGATTTACAAATGCCAACAAAAGAATTTTTATAAAGAAAGAGCATCCTTGTGCAATTAAGGACGCTCTCCGAAAGATAAAGTGCAGCAACATTAAGAAAAGCGTTGCAATAAAGTAACACTAAGTTCAATCAATTCTAGATAACTTTGCAACATTTAAAACAAAGGCTATCAATCCACTAATAAAGAAAATATATGCAACCAGTATTGACATAGCTTCTAAGTTGTTAGTAAAGATTCTATCTGCTCCTACAGAACCTAACGCCAAACCACTCCTTTATGGTTAACGCAATCAAAGAAATACGTGCCGAAATGGTTGTTGGGATAAAAATGGCTCAATACGGTATCGAGGCTATATTACTGATGGCAGTAGGCGGTGTAGGTGACTTACATGACTCTCCAAGGTATTACTATAAGATGCTTGAGCAATTTACTACATTTTTAATTATAAAGCTTGCCCTTTCTTCGACTTTCATTTTGGGTACCTCAATAAGTTCATAACCAAGATGTTTATAAGTTTCAAACATGATTTTATAAGTTGCTACAGCATCTTCAAAATCCTGTTTTCTTTCAGAATCGGTTTTGTATATTTCTTTCCAAGGGGGTAAAATAAACACTTTCTTATTATACTTGTACTTTTTAATTGCAGATTCAAGGTTCTCTGAAATCGGAATGTTAATTAAGCGTGTATAGGCAAGAGTATCTGGGATGCCTCTATCAAAAAATAGGGGGTGTTTTTGAGGGTTCATCAATGCTGAAATATAACTTTCTATGGATTTATCTAACATTAGATCTCGATATTTTTTTACATTTTTCCAAGGCAGAGCATCACCTTCGGAAGAAATCTGTGTTTGAATGATATCCCTTGCGACTTCAGGAACGTAGTTATAGTCATTTTTTTGTATTTCATTCAACAAAGTCGTTTTACCAGAACCGGGGCCTCCAGTAATAATAATAAAATCATCTCTGAATAAATTACTATCTTTCATTATTCGATATTCTCCTTACAATTTATGACCTTTTCTTATTAAAATTCTTGTCCACAAGGGTGCTTCTAAACCTAGATTGAGTAGACTCAACCGATCTTCATTAAAGAAGACACGACTATAATCAAGATATACATCTTTTTAAAACCACCTAATATATGTTAAAGAAATTATAACATATTAGTAGATTTGGAGAAGTAAAAGCCTCAGCATCATTACTTATGAAAAGAATGAGGCATATGGATTAAAAATAATTGAATTAAAAGAAACCAACGAACGAATTGGACATGCAGGACTTGTCCCTCAAAGAATTATTGAGGAAGAACAAATCGAAATAGACTATTGGATTGCACCAAATTTTTTGGGTATGGGTTATGCAACAGAAGTGGCGAAAGCTTTGAGAGAATATGGCGAAAAAGAATTATCTTTAAATAAGATGATATCCCTTATTCCAATTGGTAATACAGCATCTCAAAAAGTAGCGATTAATATAGGCATGAAAAAAGAGAGAGATTGAATTAAAGGGGAAACAAGTCATTATTTTTTCAACACTGAGTGGTTCTATTTCGTGAACAGAACAGTCCATCCTTACAAGAAAAGAATAATTCAAGTAATGAATCCATACATTTTTAAATAACGATTTCTTTATGAAGAGGTGAATCATTGGAGAACATGCCAGAGGGCTATTCTTATGTTCCGCAGCCTATTCGGAAAGATGGTGCGGGAGGGGTGGATAAGGGGCCAAGAGATATTATGAGGGATCTGGAAAATCCTGATATGCTTGTCCCACCAATAACAGATGCTGGGCTTGTACCAAATTTAAAATTCTCTTTTTCTGATACGTATATGACCTTAAATCAAGGCGGTTGGTCTCGAGAAATTACTATTCGTGAATTGCCAATTGCTACTACATTGGCAGGTGTCAATATGAGTTTGACACAAGGTGGAGTACGTGAGCTTCATTGGCATCAACAAGCAGAATGGTCGTATATGCTTCTTGGTCATGCACGTATTACAGCGGTTGATCAAAATGGGCATAATTTTATTGCCGATGTAGGACCGGGAGACTTATGGTATTTTCCACCAGGAATTCCACATTCCATACAGGGTCTTGAAGATGGCTGTGAATTTCTACTGGTGTTTGATGATGGGCATTTCTCAGATCTTAATACATTTTCTATATCTGATTGGTTTGCTCATACTCCTAAAGATGTGCTGTCCTCCAATTTTGGTGTTCCTATTAGCGCTTTTAAACATATTCCGAAAGAACAGGTCTATATTTATCAAGATAAGGTTCCAGGACCTATAGACACACAAAAAATACAATCCCCATATGGTACAGCTCCCGAAACGTTCAAACATCGTCTGCTTGCACAAACTCCTATTAAAACTCCTGGTGGCAGTGTCAGAATTGTGGATTCGACAAACTTTCCTATTTCTAAAAATATCGCAGCAGCACTTGTCGAGATTAAACCTGGTGCAATGAGAGAGCTGCATTGGCACCCGAATAATGACGAATGGCAATATTACCTTCAAGGCAAAGGGCGTATGACAGTGTTTGCAGCTAATGGTGTGGCGAGAACATTTGATTATCGTGCAGGCGATGTAGGGTACGTGCCATTTGCAAATGGTCACTACATTGAGAATACTGGTACTGAGACGTTATGGTTCCTTGAAATGTTTAAAAGTGATAGATTTCAGGATGTCTCGTTAAATCAATGGATGGCTCTAACTCCATCTGAACTAGTAAAGAGCAATTTAAATGTTGGTCCTGAACTTCTTAATGTTTTAAGAAAGGAAAAGTGGCCGGTTGTAAAATATCCTGGATTTTCTTATTATCCAAGGTGAGCATATAAAAGCAGGTGAAGAAAGATACATTGTCTTTCTTCACCTGCTTGTTTTTTAAAATTGATATTTATTTCTAGTAGCAAGCAATATACCGATTGCTGGAACTGTACAAATAAGCATTGCTGCAAATGATAGTCCAGGTGAAATCTCGTATAAGTAGCCGCCTAAAAATGTAAGGATAGCTGTACTTAATCCCATTCCTAATGCCGAGTAAAGGCCTTGTGCATTCGGAATTTGCTCCTTCGGTAATGTTTTTGTTAAATAGCTGATAAAAGCGAAATGCGCTAGAGCAAATGATAATGCATGCAATGTTTGAGAAGCGACGAATACCCAGATATTAGGGAATAGGTAAATCAGTAGCCAACGTAATGAAGAACCACTTGCAGCTAAAAGTAATAAAGAAGATGAGCGCCAATTTTTAAATAGTGTATCAGCTTTCATAAAATATAAGATTTCGCAAATAACGGCGATGTTAATAATCATCCCCATATAGAACGGATCGACATGTAAATCACCTAAATATATATAGCCGTAGCTGTAATAAGAAGCATGTGCGCCTTGCAAGAGGATAACGATTAATAAAACAATAGGGAAGCCTTTGATTTTCCACAATGTTTTCATCGACAATGATTTTGCACGTTGTTCTTTTGTCGGCACAACGAGTAACTCTTTTGGTGTAGCCAATTGTTGCATCAACAGCATAACGATAAGACCGATCACCATACTCCAAAGGATAATGTCATTGCCAAATATGCCTGTCAGCATACTTATTATTAATACTGCAATGACAAAGCCAACGGAACCATAGGAGCGGCTTTTACCATAGTGTACAAGTCCATGCTGTACTAGCGTTGTTGCACTACTTTCAACGGCAGGTAACAGCGCTGGATAAAAAATGCTAAATAAAAGGGTAACAATAAGAAGCGAGATAAAGCCCGTGCTTGGTATATAAAGTAAAGTTGTAATTAGGGCACCTGTTGCTAAGATACTAATGAGTCGTTTATTATGCACATATTTTGCAAGCGTCGGGAAGAAAAATAGATTTGATGTTGCCCGTGCTAAAAGACCACAGCCCATTACTACACTTGCCTGTGATACAGTAAGATGTTTAGCATCCACAAGCCAACCTGTCCAATAAGGTAAGAAAATACCCCATGTAATGAAAAATGTAAAGAAATTTTGAGAAAGCCATCGTTGATTGTTCATAAATTTTACATACCTCCAAGTTAACTATGTTGAATAATAGCATGTTCATCGGTACAATAATGTGAGATATCTCACATTTTTTCGGAGGAGAGAGTAAAATAATGCATATACTGACAGCTGAGGAACGTTCATACTATCTTGATAAATATCCAATAGATGATTTTTTTTCTTTTGAAATTGATCCATTTCTAGAAATATGTAAGTTTGACAAAGGTGAATGGATTTTTCAAGAAGGGTCATTTCCAGATACGTTATACTACATGATCGAAGGAAAGGCGAAGCTATACATGACACATAAAAATGGCAAGGTCTCGCTTATCGATTACTTGGAAGCACCACTTTTTATGGGGGAAATTGAGTTGCTTAATGAGGCAAGATATACGAAGGGGATTCAGACAGTAACCGAGACAATTTGTTTTTCGATTACACAGTCCTGCAAAGAAAAGTTACTCAAGGATGTACTATTTTTACGTAAACTTTGTGTGTTTTTAGGGGAAAAGGCGTTCAAAATGACGTCAAAATATACACAAAATCAAGCATTTCCACTTGAAAATCGACTTGCTGCATTTATTCAATTTTCGTCAGATCAAGGAGTCTATAAAGAAAAGCATACGGAAATCTGTGAATATTTGGGGGTTTCTTATCGGCATTTATTATATGTACTTGCACAATTTTGCGAAGAAAAAATTTTAGAGAAGAAAAAGAATGGCTATCACATTATGAATGAAAAGCGTCTTTCCGAACTGGCACAGGAAATACTGTAAGGAGTGCTAATACTTATTGTATTCACTTTTTTTAACTAACCAGCGTGCTATCTCCTTTCCGCTATGGTAAAAGTTAGCCTCATTGACTCTTTGATTTTGTATGGAGATATTTAGGGTTTCTTCTATAACGCCAAAAGGTATAACCCTTAAACATTGGTGTGTGTTGGGTGGAATCTTTTTGTGCTTTACCTCAGTTTCGATATAAGCTTTAGTAGATTTTTGTGCATTTTGGAATGGACGAGTAAGTAATTCTCCTTGTTCCATTGTTGTGCTTGGTGAATAACAATTACCTTTCATTCAACATGCCCCCTTTGTCGTTAGTTTTATTGTACAAGACATGCGGTGAGAAAAGTCTTCATTTACAAGGCTTTTACGAAAACTTAAAGGTTAGTGATTGAATTAGTAATATGTAACCGTATTCATGCCATTAACGAATAGAAATCATAGAAAACTTGTATAATTTCTGGAGAAAAACACGTACTCAAACTATTGTGAATTTTCCTAACACAACGTATTATTGTAAGTAGATTTAACGTGAAGGACTTCACATAGTCACGTAATCGTGAGGAGGAATTTTTAATGAGTGCAATTCGAGTAGGTATTGTAGGTTATGGAAATTTAGGGCGCGGAGTGGAATATGCAATTTCACAAAATCCAGATATGGAATTAGTAGCGGTATTCACACGTCGCGATCCTTCAACTGTAAACATTGCAAGTAATGCAGGCGTATATTTAGTGGATGATGCTGAAAAATTCCAAAATGACATTGATGTAATGATTTTATGTGGTGGCTCAGCAACAGATTTACCAGAGCAAGGACCACACTTTGCACAATGGTTTAATACAATTGATAGCTTTGATACACATGCGAAAATCCCTGAGTTTTTCGACGCTGTAGATGCAGTAGCACAAAAATCTGGTAAAGTATCAGTCATTTCAGTTGGCTGGGATCCAGGTTTATTCTCATTAAATCGTTTACTTGGGGAGTCAGTTCTACCAGTAGGTACAACTTATACATTCTGGGGAGACGGTTTAAGTCAAGGTCACTCAGATGCAGTACGTCGCATTGAAGGTGTAAAAAATGCGGTACAATACACATTACCAATTAAAGAGGCTGTAGACCGTGTGCGAAACGGTGAAAACCCTGAGCTGACAACACGTGAAAAACATGCGCGTGAATGTTGGGTTGTTCTTGAGGAAGGTGCAGATGCAGCAAAGGTTGAGCAAGAAATTGTAACAATGCCAAACTATTTTGACGAGTATGACACAACAGTAAACTTTATTTCTGAAGAAGAATTTAAAGCAAACCACACAGGAATGCCACACGGTGGATTTGTTATTCGCAGTGGCGAAAGCGGCGCTAACGATAAACAAATTCTTGAGTTCTCATTAAAACTTGAAAGTAATCCAAACTTCACATCTAGTGTTCTAGTTGCTTTTGCACGAGCAGCTCATCGCTTAAATCAAGCTGGAGACAAAGGTGCAAAAACAGTATTCGATATCCCATTCGGTCTGTTATCACCAAAATCAGCTGCTGAATTACGTAAAGAACTTTTATAATAGTAAACTACCCGATTATCATATAGTTGATAATCGGGATTTTTCTTTTTTAGCAAGGCAATATCCAAAGCACGCCAATATGTCTAGCATAGCCATGGCGTAAATAACATATTAAGCGATCATGACACACAGTTGACCCATGACAAATCGGACAATAAATAGTTTGCGGCTCAATCATGACAGAAAATACATTCGATTTTTCATCGAAGAGTACAAAGCGAAAACTACTCTCGTGGTTTGTCTCAGTAACAATTACAATAAGTGATTGAACTTAAAACTGAGCGACTCCTTAGGAATTAAGCAGTAGGGGAACAAAGGTGAAACCATCAAATCCTGTGAAAACGCCTTCGCGACCAATGTCTTTAGGCCCGTGAGGCTCATCGGACGCCTCCAAGAAAGCGCTCAGTCGGAACGGAAATCAACCCTACGTTGTGTTTATGACTAGTATTATTATATTTGTCATAGCCTCATTCTTACCTCAGCCACTAACAGCTCATATTGATTAAAAATATTAATTTATTGATAATGTCTTGAAACTATTTATAGAATCATGTTTAATAAATATGGCTTACATTATATACATAATATTCCTGTGAAGTGATGAGAAAGGAGAAATGATTTTTTGCGCACTTTTAAAATTAGTACAAAATTTAATTTGCTTTTAGTAGGAGTCATCATTTTTTTAAGCGTTATGATTGGATTTGTTTCCCATATACAAGTGAAACAAATTATGCGTAACAATTTTGAGCAGAGCATAACCCATATTTCAAAGGTCGGTTATATGCTGCTAGAGGAACGATTTAAGGGAGATTGGGCTATAAAAGATGGGGAGCTTTACAAAGGGGATACAAAAATAGTTGACCAGGAGGCCTTTGTTGATGAGGTAGGAGAAAGCATCGAAGGTGGTGTCACCATTTTCCAAGGCACAAAAGGACTTATCACCAATTTACAGCTAAATGGAGAACGCTTAGTTGGCAAAGATGCTGATCCAAAAGTCGTTGAAAATGTGATGGAGAAAGGGGAAACCTTCATAGGTGAAGCAGATGTTGTTGGAACAAAATATTTAACACTCTATGCGCCAATTAAAGATGCCAAAGGAGACATCATTGGCATGTGGTTTGTTGGTGAAACGATTGATGAGGTGAATGCTATTATTTTTGCATTTATCGGCAAACTTCTCGTTGTATTGTTCATCGGCGCTGTCATTGCTGTCTTAGGCAGTTTCCTATTCACAAGAGCATTTGTGAAACCGCTTCGTGCAATGAATGATCAACTACATGACATTGCGGATGGAGAGGGAGATTTAACAAAACAGCTACAAATCAATTCAAAGGATGAAGCAGGTGAGCTTGCGCAATCCTTTAATAAAATGCTGACAAGCTTAAAAGTATTAATGCAACAAATAGCACAGTCCTCTAAACAGGTTGATGTATCGTCTGATGGCTTAACATCTAAATCGCAGCAAACGGCGGATATGACGAGACAGCTAACATCAACCCTGCAAGATTTAGCGGATGGTTCAAGAACAACATTACATAGCACAAGTGATAGCTTAACTGCCATGCAGGAAATGGCGATTGGCATCCAGCAAGTTGCTGAAACCGCTTCAACTGTTTCAGATGCTGCTGATTTAATGAGTGATGAGGCTACTCAAGGAAATGACTCTTTGAATCGTGTGATGAAACAAATGACAATTATTAATGAATCATCAGACAATGTAGAGGCGCAGGTCCGTATATTAGGTGATCAGTCACAGCAAATTGGCAATATCGTTGATGTTATTACAAGTATCGCCGATCAAACGAATTTGCTTGCTTTAAATGCTGCCATTGAAGCGGCTCGTGCGGGTGAACAAGGAAAGGGCTTTGCTGTCGTTGCAGATGAAGTTCGTAAATTAGCAGAACAATCAAAGGAATCTGCTGATCAAATAGCATCACTTATTCATTCTATTCAAAATGATACAACCAATGTAATTACGGCTATTTCCAGTAACTCGAAGGAAACTGCAGCAGGTATGGATGTTGTAGATGACACAAAACAAGCCTTCCACAAGATCATGCAATCGATTAAAGGGGTTAGTACACAGTTACATGACATCTCTGCTGTGACAGAGCAAATGTCCGCAAGTGTTGAAGAAGTTACAGCCTCAACAGAAACAATGGCACGCATTGCAAGCAAGGCAACTGAAAGTACGGAGCATGTTACGTTAACAGCGAAGGAGCAATTAGCATTCATAGATAATATGGCTTCTTCAGCCAAAGAGATGGCACAACAGGCAGACGAGCTTCAAGGCTTACTAAAAAAATTCCAATATTAAGGATGTTGAAAAATGCTTTATATCCTAACAGTTTAAAGTAAAACAAGTACAGAAAAGAAAAGGGAATATTAACTATTGCTCATTAGAAGTAATGGGTTAATAGTCTATACTAAACGATAGAATATATTAAATGAATTGCCCCGTAAAAGTTAGACACCAATCTAACTTTTACGGGGCTTTTTTTAGATAAATGGTTTTATATGTTAAAATTGGATATATAAATAATGAAATAGGAGGAAGCTGAAAATTCTTGAAACAAGTGTTCTTATTGATAATGCCTTAATCGAAGAATATAAAAATGATTTTGACTTGTATGGGACATACCTAAAGAGGTGGTTTGAAAATGAAACTGAGACTTTTGTTTGGTATTTTTCTTTTAATTAGTTTGACAGCTTGTTCATCATCGAAACAAACCGATATTGCAGATGAGGTTATCTTCTATGGCGAGGGAGAACATTGGAATGTCAAGTATATTTACAATCCTGAATTGTATGTTGAAAAAAGAGTAAATTGGGTTGAAATGGAATTGAAAGATTTAAAACTATCGCAGGGGGATTTATTTAATATTGACATTGAGTTTGAAGGAAGAGATGGGTTAATTACAGGGAATGTTGGAGATATGAAAACAAAAATTAAAGGGAACGTTATTTCATTTTTGGTTGGTACTGTTAATGTTGAAACATATAAAGAGGATAAATATAAAATCAAAATAAAATTCAAAGATACACAAGATGTTATAAGATTGCAGTCATTGAACTAGCGGGTGGCTTTAGTGTATTAGCGAAATAAACATGTTGAAAATGATATGGTAACTCTAACAAACCTGATCCAAAGAGATGCGGTTTTAAGACATAAAGACGCCAATTATAAAATAATTGATGCCTATAATAATCTACATATGTGGATTGAAGCGAATAAAAATCAAAGACTTAAAAATAAATGGCATCTAAATATTTCATAGCTGGGAAGATAGAGAAAATTTAAATGTAGAGCTATTAGATACCATTGAATAAAGACTGTAAATGACAGTCTAATGTCAAACGAAATAAAGAGAGTATAAAATATTTTGTGTAAATGAATAAGACGACAAAAAAGAAAGACCTTTTCTTGGTAGAATTAAGTCACCA